>CALMBI010000216.1 GCA_937860115.1 uncultured Arcobacter sp.
CTTCACAAATGTAACTGTTTCTTTTTTTAAGATTAGATTGAGGTGGTTATTTTACAGTATAAATTGGGTTATTTTATTTGTCGTCGGATTTACCTATCAATAAACATCTCAAATAAAATCTAAACCACATCATAAACACAAATTTGCTATAATCAATCCTATGACACCATTTAAAGTAGATACACCATACACTCCAGCAGGAGATCAACCAAAAGCCATTAAACAACTTGTAGATAGTATAAAAAGTGGTAATAAATACAATACACTTCTTGGAGTCACAGGAAGTGGGAAAACTTATACTATGGCAAAAGTGATAGAAGCACTTCAAATGCCAACACTAATCATGACTCATAATAAAACACTTGCTGCTCAAATTTATAGTGAATTTCGAGGATTTTTTCCTGATAATCATGTGGAGTATTTTATTTCGTACTATGATTATTATCAACCTGAGGCTTATATCCCAAGACAAGACCTTTTTATAGAAAAAGATAGTTCTATCAACTCTGAACTAGAAAGGCTTAGACTTTCAACCACAGCATCATTGCTTAGTTTTGATGATATTGTTTGTGTGGCATCAGTATCTGCAAACTATGGTCTTGGAAATCCAATAGAGTATAAACAAAATGTTCAAAGGCTAGAAGTAGGGCAAGAATATTCCCAAAGAGCTTTATTATTGAAACTTGTAGAGATGGGATATAAAAGAAACGATAAGTTTTTTGATAGGGCGGATTTTAGAGTCAATGGAGATGTGATAGATATTTTTCCAGCTTATTATGAAGATGAATATGTACGGATTGAATTTTTCGGTGATGATGTAGAATCTATCACAAAGCATGAATATCTTACAAACAATAAAACAGAATCACTTAAAGATTTTATCCTTTATAGTGTTAATCCATTTATTGTTTCACAAGATAGGCTGGCTAAAGCTATAAAGATGATAGAAGAGGAGCTTGAAGAGAGACTTGCTTACTTTAAAGAAAATGATAAATTTGTAGAGTATCAAAGACTCAAACAAAGGGTAGAATTTGATTTGGAGATGCTTGAAAGCACAGGAATGTGTAAAGGGATTGAAAATTATGCAAGACTTCTTACAGATAAAAAGGAGGGGGAAACACCATACTCTTTAATAGATTATTTTGAAGCGATGAATCGACCTTATTTACTTATTGTTGATGAATCACATGTAAGTTTATCTCAGTTTCGTGGGATGTATGCAGGAGATAGAAGTAGAAAAACTGTTTTAGTTGATTATGGATTTAGACTTCCTAGTGCACTTGACAATAGACCACTTATGTTTGATGAGTTTATCAATAAAAAAGCACATTATCTTTTTGTAAGTGCTACTCCAAGTGAGCTTGAAATAGATATGTCAGCTACAGTTGCAGAACAAATTATACGACCAACAGGACTTTTAGACCCTATAATTGAGATAATTGATAGCACCTATCAAGTTGAGAGACTTCATGATGAGATAAAAAAAGTGGTAGCTCGTAATGAGAGAGTTTTAGTAACGGTACTCACAAAAAAAATGGCAGAAGAACTCTCTACTTATTACAATGATTTAGGACTCAAAGTAAAATATATGCACTCTGAAATCGATGCTATTGAGAGAAACCAAATCATACGGCAACTTCGACTTGGACAATTTGATGTATTGATTGGGATAAATTTACTTAGAGAAGGGCTTGATATCCCTGAAGCTTCACTTGTTGCTATTTTAGATGCTGATAAAGAGGGGTTTTTAAGAAGTAAAACTTCTTTAGTTCAAACAATGGGAAGAGCTGCAAGAAATAGTAATGGAAAGGTATTGTTATTTGCTAAAAAAATGACAGACAGTATGCGGTTTGCAATTGAAACAACTCAAAATAGAAGAAAAATCCAAGAAGAGTTCAATCAACTCCATAATATCACTCCAAAAACAACAGTAAGACGACTTGATGAAGATTTGAAAATGGAAGAGTATGACACCACTGCACTTAAAATCAATAGACTTACAAAAATGCCAGCAAGTGAGAGACAAAAACTTGTCGCTGAGCTAAATAAACAAATGAGCAAAGCTGCCAAAGATTTGAATTTTGAAGAGGCTATTAGACTTCGAGATGAGATAGAAAAGATTAAACAGTTGTAATAGGAAAAGCTAAGTGAATGAAATAAAAAATAATAGACTTTTTGAACAAATAAAAGACCTAATCGAGCAAACAAAAAACAATGTCGCAGTTGCCGTAAATAGTTCAATGACCATGATGTATTGGAATATAGGAAAACTTATAAATGATGAAATATTACAAAATAAAAGGGCAGAATATGGCAAAGAGATTGTTGCTACAGTGTCGCAACAATTGAGCCAACAATACGGCAAAGGTTTTGATGAAAAAAATCTACGAAGGATGGTGCAGTTTGCTAATGCTATCGAAAAACAAAAAGTCGTGACACTGTCACGACAATTATCATGGAGTCACTTTTTAGCACTTTTACCACTTCAAGATACTTTAAAAATAGAGTTTTATGCCCAAATGTCAATCGCTCAAAACTGGGGTGTGCGTACTTTGAGAGAGCGGATAGACTCTATGCTCTATGAAAGAACTGCTCTTTCAAAACAACCTGATGAACTTATAAAGTATGAACTTGAAAATATAAAAAATGAAAATTTTTCAAAAAATGTTGTTTTTAAAGACCCATATTTCCTTGATTTTTTAGAGGTTAATGATAGATATTTAGAAAAAGATCTTGAAGATGCAATTTTGAGAAATATTGAGCAGTTTATCTTTGAACTTGGCGTTGGATTTAGTTTTATAGAAAGACAAAAAAGAATCATCATAGACGGAGAAGATTTTAAAATAGATTTGCTTTTTTATAACCGTAAACTTAAAAGACTTATAGCTATAGATTTAAAAATTGGTAAATTTAAAGCTGAATATAAAGGTCAAATGGAGTTGTACTTAAAATGGCTTTCAAAATATGAAAAAGAAGAGGGAGAAAATGAACCTCTAGGAATAATACTTTGTGCTGATAAAAAAGAGGAACAAATAGAACTCTTAGAACTAGAAAAAAGTTGTATTCATGTAGCTCAGTATTTGACTGTTTTACCACCAAAAGAGATACTTGAAGCTAAATTACATCAAGCTATAGAGAATGCAAAAGCAAAATATTTGATTGATAATCAACAAAAAAATAGCTTGGAAGAATAAAAATAAAAAAGAGAAATAAAGTATAATAAAGTAGAAGAAAGAAGGAAAGAATAAAAAATGAGTTGTGAAATAGGAAAAAAATTTATCTCATACAATGAAAGTATCGAGATATTAAATAGTATTAATATATCAAAAAGAGCTACACAAAAAGTGTATCTTATGGAGTCTTTAGGAAAAGTTTTAGCGAGTGATATTATTGCAAGTTCTAATTATCCAGAGTATCCTACATCAGCTATGGATGGCTATGCGATTAGATATCAAGACCAAGAGCTTGGAAAAATCAAAATATCAGGAATAAATCCTGCTGGAAGTGATGAAGATTTGGAAGTAGTCACAGGGATCTGTATCAAAACTTTTACAGGTTCATTGATGCCAAAGGGGAGCGATACACTTATCCCAATAGAAAATGTTGAGGTAAAAGATGGACATATTAAAATTATTTCTAGTGTCCCTTTTGGATTTGCAACGAGAAAAGTTGGAGAGAGCTATTTTGCTGGAGATGTGCTTATTAAAAGTGGAACTACAATAGGATTTGCGCAGATTGGTGTGATGGCTGGACTCAATATCGTTCAAGTGGAAGTGTTTCAAGCACCTACAATAGCAATAGCAAGTACAGGAAGTGAGATTCTTGACCTTGGTGAAATTCAAACAAATAAAGCTCAAATAAGAAGCTCAAATCATCTTACACTTGAAGCAATTGCTAAACAAAATGGTGCAAATGTACATCAAATGGGTGTAGTGAAAGATGATAAAGAAACTATTCTAGAGCTTATAAAAAATGGACTCTCTTCAAGTGATATAGTTGTAACCACTGGAGGAGTGAGTGTTGGGGATTATGATTTTGTAAAAGATATCATCAGAGAGGAACTTGGGGCAACGGTACTTTTTCAAGGGGTAAATATCAAGCCAGGGCAACATGTGATTATCGCTCAAAAAGAGGATAAATTTATCGTTGGGCTTCCTGGATTTGCTTATAGTAGTACGGTTACATTTATTTTATATGTATTGCCACTTCTTTTTAAACTAAGAGGTGGAGAGGAAAAACTCAAAATTGTAAAAGCTATTTTGGATGAGCCAAAAAATCCAAAAGGGAATAAAACGATCTTTGAAGCTTGTAATATCAATCTTATTGATGGTGAGTATCATATTGATTTTGCAGATAAAAAAAATGGAACAAGTGCAATTTTGACAAATATGCTTGGTAGTTGTGCTCTTATGGTAATTGGGGAAGATAAAGCTTCACTTTGTGTTGGTGACAAAGTGGATGTTATAATTTTATGATATGTTTTGGAAGTGCTTTATTTATTTTAGGTAAAGGAATTATATAGGTTAAGTGTTAACCAAGTGTTAATTGAAAGAAAAAGATGAAAAATTTAGAAAAAATTAAGCTTGAGAGAGAAAAGTGGCTCACTTGGAAAAATATTGTTCCTATGAGAGATGCTATTAGAAATATTCAAAATATCGCAAATAAACAAACTTACAACTATGAGTGTGTTGATTGGTTTCAAGTAGGTAATAGAGAAAATTTAAGTGATGAAGAGTTTGAACTCTTAACAAAAAATGCACAAACTTTGATTCCTTGGAGAAAAGGACCTTTCGATATTTGTGGGCTTCAAATAGATAGTGAATGGCAGTCAAATAAAAAATACAATCTTCTTCGACCATATTTTAATCTTGCAGGCAAAGTTGTGGCCGATGTAGGATGTAACAATGGCTACTATATGTTTCGTATGCTTGAAGATAAACCAAAAAAACTCGTAGGGTTTGACCCGTCTGCTGTTTTTAGAAGTCAGTTTGATTTTGTGAATAGTTTTGTTAAAAGTGATATTGTGTATGAGATGCTTGGAGTTGAGCATATAGAGATGTATGAACACAAATTTGATTTTATTTTTATGCTAGGTGTTTTATATCATAGAAGTGATCCAATAAGTACCCTAAAAGCTTTAGCAAAAAGTCTTAATCCAAATGGGGAAGTGATTGTAGATAGTTTTATGATTGATGGGGATGATGAGGTGTGTTTGACTCCATTTGAAAGATATGCGATGATTCCAAATATCTATTTTATCCCAACGGTGAATTGTTTTAAAAATTGGCTTAATCGTGCTGGGTTTAAAGATATTGAAGTTTTAGAGATTACAAAAACTGATTCTACAGAACAAAGGGCAACTGCTTGGAGTTTTGAGTGTAGTTTGGAAGATTTCTTAGATAAAACAGATGATACTAAAACTGTAGAAGGGTACCCAGCTCCAAAAAGAGTCTATCTCAAAGCTAGACGCAAATAAGCTTTACAAATCTATAGTTTGACTGTAACTGTATCTATCTGTTCTGGTCGTAAATTATTTTGTGCATATTCTTTATAGATCTCCTTGTCTATAAAGAATTTAACAAGTGAATAATCAAGCTCATCCCCTTTAGCCATTTTAGCCATTATTTCAAGTGATTGATTGAGTTTATTTGGATCTTTATAAGGTCTATCACTTGCCGTAATAGCTTCAAATACATCAGCAACTGCTAAAATTTTAATAGAATCGATCATATAACTACCACCAAAATCAATTTTTTATTA
>CALMBI010000217.1 GCA_937860115.1 uncultured Arcobacter sp.
GCTCTCAATCAAAGTACATTAGCCAAAGCCACTTATCTATTAAATTTAAATCTACCAAATATCAATACTATTCAAATTGCTACTAAAATTGTAGAATTTTCAGTGATTTAATCAAATCATTTTTCCTTAATAAAAAGTTTTCTAAATCTGTGGGGCTCTATTTTATAGTACTTTGAAAGATTTTTTTGTTAAAAAAGTCTTCATAAATACAAAGGAAAGGGTTCCCTTCTCTACTGTAAACTGGCATTATGGGTTTGCAAATTCTAATTAAAACATTAGGAGAATAGATGAAAAATCTACCAACAATTACAAGAGAAACAGTAGAGGTTGAAATAGAAGATTTTGACCAAAAAGCACAAAGCGGTGAACAAAAAGTAAAAGCTATTTTAAATGCAATAATCCTTTTAGTTCCAACATATGATGAACGACTTTGGCATGAAGAATATTATAGACTCACAGGTAAAACTATCGGTGGATCCAATAAAGTCGCGGTTGGTAAATTCTATAAAGTTGCTATAATTGAGAAACTCTTTGAGATTGCTGACAATAAAAGTTGGTTTTTGGCGAAAAGTGGAAATCAAATCTATATTTATAATGGGCAATTTTGGATCGAAATTGATCCTGATGACTTGATGCAATTCTTAAAAACGGTAAGTCTAAAACTTGGTGTTCCAAAATGGCTTTCAGCAGAAGTTGATTTTATTAAGACTCTCTATAAACAGTTTTTCCTATCTGGTTTTTTTGAAAAAATGATTCAGCCTAATGAAACACTTTTAAATCTAAACAATGGAACTTTAAAGATTTGCCTTGATGGGATAAAACTTTCAAAATTCAATCCAGCAGATTTTCTTACAAGTCAACTTGATTTTAATTATGAGCCAAAAGCTAAAAATCAATTATGGCTAGATTTTCTTGATGAAGTTCTACCAGATAAGGAAACACAAAAAACATTACAACAAGCACTTGGTTATCTTTTCATCCAAGATTTAAAGTTAGAAAAAGCTATTTTTCTCTATGGAACTGGAAGTAATGGAAAGTCAGTTGTATTTGAAGTTTTACGAGGAATTTTAAGTAATGATATGATGACAAACTATTCTTTAGAAAGCCTTTGTGATTCAAAAGGATACCATAGATCAGGGATTCATAATAAGCTGATAAATTATGGAACTGACATCACAATGAGTAAAATTGATCATGGAATGTTTAAGCAACTCATATCTGGTGAACCAATAGAAGTAAGACAAATTTATGAAAAACCATTTATTATGAAAAAGTATGCAAAACTCATTTTTAATCTCAATAAGATTGATGATGCAGATGTTGAAACAACTATTGGTTTTTTTAGAAGGATGATTTTTATCCCATTTGAAACAAGAATTTTACCAGAAAAACAAGATAAAAATTTACATAAAAAGATTTTATCTAACAAAGCTGGAATCCTCAATTGGATTTTGGATGGAGTACAAGAAGTTCTCAATAATGAAGAAATATTTATTTCAAAGCAATGTAATAATTTTTTAGAAAAGTTCCAAGAAGACTCAAATTTGACTTTCCGCTTCGTTGATGAATATGAGATTAGTAAAAGTTATAACAAAACGATTCCATTCCAAGAATTGTATCAAAGCTTTTTGCAATTTTGTAAAGATCAAGGAGAAAAGCCTTTCACTCAAAGAAATTTCAATTCGGAGCTAAAAAAATTAGGATTTAATTCAGTTAGGCGTAATGGAGGGAATGTTTGGTTTGCAACAAGAAATTGTGTTTTAAGTGCTTAAAGTGCACTTGAGATAAATTTACTACACTCTACAAAGTACTATTTTATAGTGCTTTTGTAGTAAAAGTGTAGTAAGTGTAGTAAATTCTTGTAACTTCTTTTTTAATTAAACTTTACAAAATAGTTTGAAATAAAATAGAGTTTTGCTACACTTTCTACACTTTTATTTAATGTTATTTATCATTTGCAAATGCCATATACTTTTCACCACCCACAAGGGTGGTTCATCTTTTCCCAATCAGGCATACAGCCCTTTAATCGATTCACTTTGCAACCGTTTCGCTACGCTCCACTTATGCAAAGCTCCTCTCATACGGGCTTACTGCTGATTGATAAAAGACCAGATTGTAGAGGAAGAAGAGGGATAGATGATTGTAGTTTTTATAGCTATAAACTAACCCCGTCTCTAAACTCTCAATAACTAACATCAAATCTACACCTATTTTCCTATCTGTAGATATAGTAACTACAAAATCACTACACTAAAAATAACTGTATGAGCTATTTTTAACTGACAAAAACAAACAATAAAGCTGATTCAACTATCGCAAGAAAAAATAGCTATAGATTCTTTTTTAAATCTTTTATTATAGAGTCAATTTGAATTTTTATACTAGGTAATTTATCTTTGGCGACATTCCAAACTATCTCTTCATCAATTTCAAAATACCAATGAATAAGTTTATCTCTCATCTTTGCCATTAACGACCAAGGTAAATCTTGAAATCTATCTGTTATTTCTTTTGGAATCTGTTTGGTAGCTTCGCCGATAACTTCTATCTCTCTTATGCAAGCACTTACAGTTTTATCATCTTGTACAAAATCATCGTAACTCATATCACCAATAAAAGTGTTTATCTTTTCAATCCTCGTTGAAATATCTTCTAAAAACAATATGTAGTTTCTTTTCATATAGCGATAGCTTCTTTTAAAATTTTATCTTTCAGAGATAATTTTAGTTTTCTTCTTGGGACTAAGTCAACATTCTTTTGTAAAGAGTTACTCAAATGCTCTTCTAATTCTATAAAAGTCAGTAAATCTGGAGTTTGATTAAAATCAACTAATAAATCAATATCGCTATTTTCTGTTTGCTCATCTCTTGCATATGATCCAAAAAGATAAAGTGAATCAACATTATATTTAGTCTTGTATTCAGGGTAGTGCTCTTTTAAATAGGTCAATATATTTGCTTTATTGAGTACATTTGACATCTGCAACCTCCCTTATTGAATTCTTTTTTTAGTATAACATATCAACTTATAAAATTGTGTAAATGACTTTCTTTCCTCTCTACAAAACACACCCCAAAACATACACTCAAGACTAATCTAGTTTAGCACCTTAGGCAACTAGATTTCTAAAAACCACACCTTACACCAACATACACCTAAAATTCATAACAAAAATCATCGCATGAATTCTGACCAGAGTCTGTCACCACTTTCACACTCCTTGTCACATATCCCCCGTATCACCTAGAATCTAGCTATCTTTTTTCCACCTTCTTAAGGGTGAGTGTAATGAAAGAAACACTCACCTATCACCAACACTTTTCTTTTAATCATTGACTAAAATAGATTATTCTTTATAGGGTTTCACCATTTTTGGCAACTCCGAGATGAGTATAAACTAACTACACCAAAAGGATACCAAGATGCTAAAGATTTACATTAC
>CALMBI010000218.1 GCA_937860115.1 uncultured Arcobacter sp.
AAAATCAAAAATCATCATCAACTCAAAGCTCATCATTGCATGAAGTTGAAAATGTTGAACTTTCAACCAAAGTGATGGAGTTTTATACTAAAAATGATGGTGATATTTGTGTGTGGGTTGTTGAAAATTAATCACTAAGGATTGTTTATGAAACAACTCATTGAGCTCAAAAATCTTTTATTTATCTCTTTATTGGCGACATTATTTCCATTGGAAGCAAATGAATATGAAAACTATTTAAAAAAGCATAATGATCAATTTATCAAATATCAAAAAGATATCGATAATGAATTTCAAGCTTATAAAAAAGCTTATGATCAATCGTTTAAAGAATACAAAGATGAGATCACAAAAAAATGGCCAAAAGCTGATATATCGACAAATTTTCGATGGGTTGAATATGACCGAAATTACAATTCTAAAAAAGCAGTAGATTATCAAAAACAAAAGATCGATCTAGAAGTTCATGCTGCAAATGCGAAAGAAGCAGAGATAAAACTTACCAAAATGTTTGAAGAGCTTATGAAATATGATGCTAATAAAGGGTATATGAATGATATTTTAGATCAAAAGATCACTAAAAAGCTTGGGACAGGCCGAGATAATTTACAAAATAGTGAAAAGTTGATCGGGGATTTTATTTCCCAAGAGGATGAGCAAGGAATAAAAGCTGCTATAGTAGTAGAAAAAATCCAAGAGATACCATTTCAAGATAATAAAATCTATAAAATAGAGATCCCTTTCCCATCAAATGCACTTTTAAAAAAAGCGAAACTCTTTAAGGCTAAAGTTTCACAAGAAGCAAAGAAAAATAATATAGAAGATGCTTTGATATTTGCGATTATTGAAAATGAAAGTAGTTTCAATCCATTAGCCAAAAGTTATGTTCCTGCGTTTGGATTGATGCAAATTGTTCCTCAAACAGCTGGAGTTGATAGTTATTATGCATTATATGGCAAAAAACAACTCCTTGATGGTGGATATTTATTTGAACCAAACAATAATATCATGATAGGAACGACCTATCTCAATCTTCTATTTTTTAAATACCTAAAAGATATCAAAAATGACGAAAGCAGACTCTATTGTGCTATAGCATCATACAATGGTGGATCTGGAACTGTTGCAAAATCGTTTAGTGGAGCTAAAAGTATCCCTTTGGCACTCCAAGAAATAAATTCACTTACTAGTGATGCACTCTATAAAAAACTTATGAAAGATATCCCTGCTAGTGAAACTAGAAAATATCTTTACAAAGTACGTAAAAGTTATCACGAATATAAACAATTACTTCAAAAAGGGGTATTGTAATGTTAAAAATAGCCCTTAGTGTAGCATTTTTTTGTTCACTTACATTTGGAGGAGAGTATGAAGAGTGGCTTAAAAAGCAAAATAACAACTATACGCAGTATAAAAAATCGATAGATGATGAGTTTAGAGATATGCTTAAAAAAGATTGGGAGAGTTTTCAAACAAGTATGACTCCAACTATTTATAAAGAACCAAAACCAAAAGAGATTCCAATGGTAAAAAAAGAGGTTGAGGTTCCTAAAGAGGTGATCAAAAAGTCTCCAATTGTAGAAGTGAAAAAAATTGATGAGAAACCAATTATAGTTGAAAAACCAAAAGTGATAGAAAAACCTATCAAAGATCCAAATTTTACAAATATCAAAATAGATTTTTATTCACAAAAGTTAGATTTTACTATCGATAAAAGCTATCAATTTTCACTTCAATCTATTTCAAATGATTCTATTAGTGATAGTTGGGATAAATTGAGTAAACTTGAATTTTCAAATTTCATAGATGAGATTAAAAAATATAAAAATAGTTTTGCACTTAATGATTGGGCTCTTTATCTAATGATCAATAAGATAGCTAATGAACTTTATAATGATCAAGATAAAGCAAATATTTTTACATGGTATACATTAGTAAAGATGGGTTATGATGTAAAAGTTGGTTATAGTAAAAATGAGATCTATCTTATGGCAACTGTAGAGCAATCATTGTATCAAATCCCTTTTTTTAGTTTGGATCAAAAAAGATACTATATTTTGACACCAAAAGGAAGACTCAATAATCTTGGTGCTATTTATACGTATGAAGCAAATTATCCTAATGCAAAAAATCAACTTTCATTTGATATGAATAGTAAAGCAATAGCAATCTATACAAATGAAAAAACAAAACTTTTAAGTTTTCAAGACAATAACCAAAAATATAAAATTAATGGAAGTTATAGTCAAGATTTGATTGATTTTTACAAAACGTTTCCACAAAGTGAATATCAACTCTACTTTAATTCTCAAAAATCACCATTTATAAATAATAGCCTTCTTAGATCACTAAAATCTCTAGTGGAAGGGAAAAGTGAAATTGAAGCAGTAAATCTCTTGCTTCATTTTGTTCAAAATGGGTTTTCTTATAAAACAGATGATGAGCAGTTTAGATACGAGAAAGTATTTTTTCCAGAGGAGCTACTTTATTATCCATATAGTGATTGTGAAGATAGAAGTATTATTTTTAGTTATTTGGTTGAGAATCTTCTTGGGCTTGATGTTGTGGGACTTAAATTTGAAGATCATCTTGCAACGGCTGTCAATTTTTCTAGTCGTATTGATGGGGATAGTTTTTTATTTGAAGGGAAACGATACACAATAAGTGATCCAACTTATATCAATGCAAATGCTGGAATGACAATGCCACAGTATAAAAATAAACAGTTTGAGATTATCAAATAATTCTTCGAAAGAAGATAAGCAAAAAAAGATGAATTATTCAGTATAATCATCCCTAATTTTTACAAAAGAAACGATTTTATAGAAGGAAAATGAAAATGGATAAAGCGGATTATATATGGATGGATGGTGAGTTTACACCTTGGGATGATGCAAAAGTTCATGTTTTGACACACACTTTGCACTACGGAAATGGTGCAATTGAAGGGACGAAAGCATATAAAACTGTTGATGGAAGATGTGCTATTTTTAAACTCAATGAGCATACACAAAGACTTCTAAACTCTTCAAAGATGACTTTAATGAATGTACCATTTTCTTTAGAGGAGCTTAATGCTGCTCAAGTTGAATTGTTACAAAAAAACAATCTTACAGAGGGTGCATATATAAGACCACTTGTATATCTTGGATATGGAGTTATGGGATTGTATCATAAAGATTGTCCTGTAAATGTAAGTATCAGTGCTTGGAAATGGGGAGCATACCTTGGAGAAGAGGGTCTTAGAAAAGGTGTAAGAGTAAAGATTAGCTCATTTACAAGAACTCCAAACACTTCAGGTATGGGAAAAGCTAAAGCAGTTGCAAATTATCTTAACTCACAAATGGCAAAATATGAAGCGGTTGAAGCTGGATATGATGAAGCTCTTTTAAGAGATGATCAAGGATATATCGCTGAAGCTAGTGGAGCATGTTTTTTTATCGTTAGAGATGGTGTACTTATCTCTCCACCAAATGATGCTTCTTTAGAATCTATCACTCAAGCAACGGTTATTGATTTGGCACGTGATATGGGGATAGAGGTTGTAAGAAGAAGAGTAACAAGAGATGAAGTGTATATCGCTGATGAGGCATTTTTTACAGGAACAGCTGCAGAAGTTACACCTATTAGGGAAGTTGATGCAAGAGTGATTGGATGTGGTAGTAGAGGCCCAATCACTGAGAAACTTCAATCAGCATACTTTGATGCAGTTGCTGGAAAAAATCCAGACTATATCAAACATTTAACTTATATAAACTAATCAAAACTAGAAACTTGGCTTCAACTAAAATGAAGCCTTTTTTCATAAAATCTGAAACTTTAGAAAAAATCAAAACAAAAAAAGGGAACTAGTATGCCAATAGACAATGACTATTTTAAAAATAGACAACAACAAAATCAAAATAACAAGCAAAATAATAATGGTGGAAACAATTCAAACTACGAACCACCATTTAGTATGCCTGAATTTAAAGGATTTGGAAAGAATACAGGTCTTATCTATACACTAGTAGTAATAGTAGCAATTATGTTTTTTGCTAAGCCCTTTATTATTATCAATTCAGGGGAGATTGGACTTATTAAAACACTTGGAAAATATGATACTGATCCATTGTATCCAGGATTTCATCTAACTATTCCAGTATTACAAAAAGTTGATGTTGTTGATACAAAAGTACGACTTATCAACTATAAATCAAGTGAAGATTTAGGAACAGGGGTAACAAGAGATAGTGGAATTCTTGTAAATCCTGCAATCAATGTTCTCGATGCAAGAGGATTACCTGTCTCTATCGATTTAACTGTTCAGTATCAACTTTTACCTTCAGGAGCACCTGCAACGATTGCAACTTGGGGACTTAGCTGGGAAGATAAAATCATCAATCCTGTTGTGAGAGACATTGTGCGAAATGTTGTTGGAGCATTTACAGCTGAGGATCTTCCTACAAAAAGAAATGAAGTAGCTGTAAGAATCGATCAAGAGATAAGAAAAAATATCGATGCACTTCCAAATAAGCCTGTAAAATTACTTTCAGTACAACTTAGAGAGATCGTTTTACCTGAAAAAGTAAAAGAGCAAATAGAAAGGGTACAAATTGCAAAACAAGAAGCTCAAAGGGTAACAGAAGAGGTCTTGAAAGCAAAACAAGAAGCTGAAAAAGCAAAAGCGATTGCGCAAGGGGAAGCGGATGCAAGAATGATAGAAGCAACTGCAACTGCCCAAGCAAATAGTTTAGTATCTAAAAGTTTATCACCACAACTGATTCAGTTAAGACAAATTGAAGTTCAAGGGAAATTTAATGAAGCACTCAAAGTGAACACAAATGCGCAAATTTTCTTAACACCTGGTGGTAGCACTCCAAACATTTGGGTGGATGCTAAGGGTAAAAATCAACAAATTAGCAGTGGAACAGCTAAATAATAAAAATAAAAACAATCTGCTCTTTGGAGTAGCACTTATTATCACCATCTTGGTGGTATGGGTATTTATATTGCTTACCCAAAAAAACTCTTTAGAAACACTCTATATAGAAACCAAAAAAAATCTTGATTTAGAATATCAAAATACTAAATATCTTCAAAAAAAACTTCTTAAAATCAAGCAAGAATTAAATAGTAAAGGTGTAGAGATAATAGTAGATATCAATGAAACTATAGAGCCAGCTAAAATTGAAGAACCAAAAAAAGTACAATATCAAGAGCCAACACCAAAAAAAGTGATCTTAGTACTCCCTGATGAAGAAAAGAATTATAAATCTGTGATCCCAAAATTAGAGTACAAAGATATCAAACTAGATGATACTAAAAATGTTAAAAAGGATGATATTAAAATAAGCCCAGAGGTTTTTATCAATAAAGATGATAAAAAACTTGAAGGTGCTAAGATTCAAATTGAGACAAAATTTTAAAAAGTGCTTTGTTTATTATAGTATCAGCCACTTCCAACCACGAATTAGATAGAATCCAAAAAATAAAAAGGCTAGAGAAAGGCTAAGAGATGATAAATATATCACATATAGATTTTAAAAAACAAGATGTGATTATCCCTGTTGTAGTACAAGATAGTAAGAGTTTAGAAGTTTTGATGGTTGCTTATATGAATGAAGAGGCGATGAAACTTTCACTTGAGAGTGGCTTTGCACACTATTTTAGTAGAAGTAAACAAAGACTTTGGAAAAAAGGAGAAGAGAGTGGACATACTCAAAAAATAGTTGATATGCTACTTGATTGTGATAATGATACGATTTTAATTAAAGTAGAACAAGAGGGTGTTGCTTGTCATACAGGGAGAAAATCGTGCTTTTTTACAAGTTTGAAAACAAATGAAGTAGTGAGTGAAGTGGCAGTAGATATGAGTCAAAAATATAGTGTGATTGACCAACTCTATCATACAATCTTGGAGCGAAAAAATAGTACAGCTGAGAAATCATACACTGCAAGTTTATTGAATGGGAAAGAAAATAGCCTGCTTAAAAAGATAGTAGAAGAAGCAGGAGAACTTACTTTTGCCCTTAAAGACAACGATGAGAGTGAGATAATCTATGAGAGTGCAGATGTGGCTTATCATATTTTGGTGGCTCTTGCAAAACACAATATTTCTCCAGATAGAATCAAACAAGAGTTAGCAAGAAGATTTGGTCTGAGTGGAATCGATGAAAAAAACAGTAGAACAAATAAGTAAAAATTCATGAAAATTTTAGTTTCAGCCCTTGAAACCTCCTCAAATATCCACCTCAAAGCTCTTTTGGATGAGGTGTATTGTGATGTGGAACTTGTAGGGATTTTTGATAAATCACTAGGAAATCCCACTTATGATATAAGCTCAATGGCTGTGATGGGTTTTGTGGATGTGATAAAAAAAATCCCATTCTTTTTGAAGCTCAAAAATGAGATGGTAGAGTTAGCAAAAGATGTTGATAAAGTGTTGTTGATGGACAATAGTGGATTTAATCTCCCTTTAGCAAAAGCGCTCAAAAAAGCTTATCCACAAAAAGAGATAATCTACTATATCCTCCCACAAGCTTGGGCTTGGAAAAAAGGAAGAATTCAAGTTATCGAAGAGGTTATAGATACGATTTGCTCTATCTTGCCATTTGAAAAGTCCTATTATTCCATCAATACAAAATTGCAATATGTTGGACATCCACTTCTTGATGAGATAAAAAATTTTAGAAATAGCACGACAAATAGTGGCAAAGTTGCTTTTATGCCAGGGAGTAGAAGAGGGGAGATAACAAAGCTTCTTCCTATCTATAAAGAGGTTGCAAAGCAAATAGACAAAGATGCGATTTTAATTATTCCAAAACATTTTAGTGATGAGTTTATTGTTGAAGTGTATGGGGATATTTCGATGTTTACAATAGAAAAAAATCCTTACGATACACTTTTTGAGGTCGATTTTGCTTTTATTTGTAGTGGGACAGCGACTTTGGAAGCGGCACTTATTGGGACACCTTTTACCCTTACATATATCGCTAAATCTTTTGATTATTTTGTGGCAAAAAAACTTATAAAGATTGAATTTATAGGGTTAGCGAATATCTTTTTTCAAAAGATGGGACTTGTACCAATGCATAGAGAACTTCTTCAAGATGAGGTTAATGTAGAAAATCTCCTTCGTGAATATCACAAAATCAATAGTGAGAAGTTTTTAGAAAATTCGATTAAACTAAGAGAATACCTCGAATTTGGAAGTTCTAAAAATATGGCAAATATTGTTTGTAATAGAAACGAGTTATGAGTTTTTGTCCACTATGTAGCTCTTTAGCAGAACATTTTTATAAAGATGAATTTTTCTTTTGCCCAACTTGTGGAGCGATTTTTAAAAATCCAGAGTTTCTTTTAGATGAGGTAAAAGAGAAAGAGAGGTATCAACTCCACAGTGACAATCCGCAAGATATTGGATACCAACAGTTTGTATCACCAATTGTACAAAGTGTGCTAAAAGATTTTAAGGCAGATGCTATTGGGCTAGATTTTGGAACAGGACAATCACAAATAGTTGCAAAATTACTTCACGATGAGGGATATGATGCCAATGTGTATGACCCATATTTTGCACCATATAGTGAAAGTTTAGACCAAAAGTACGATTTTATCACCGCTTGCGAAGTGGTTGAACATTTTAACCATCCTAAAAAAGAGTTTGCCCTTTTGCATTCTCTTTTAAAAGAAAATGGAAAGCTCTATTGTATGACCCATCTATACGATGAAAGTATCGATTTTTCTAAGTGGTACTATAAAAATGATACAACACATATCTTTATCTATCAAAAAAGTACGATGGAGTTTATCCAAAGAGAGTTCGGATTTAAAGATATGACGATTAATAAAAGATTAGTTGTTTTTACAAAGTAGGGAAGATGGAACAAATTATTTTTATAATATTTTTGCTTTGCATTGGATATGGACTCAAATTTTTACCATTTCCTTCAAACTTTGCGCAAAGTCTCAATCTTTTTGTGATTTATGTCTCACTCCCAGCAACAATTTTAGTCCAATTTCCAAAGATACACTTTGAGAGTTCTTTGCTTATTCCCGCGGTTGTCCCTTATTTTGTTTTATTGTTATCGATAGTTTTTGTAAGAGTATTTTTCAAAAATGAATCACCAAATACAAAAGCAGCACTTTATCTTTTAATGGCACTAGGAAACACCTCGTTTTTTGGATTTCCTATCTTAGAAGCACTTGTGGGAAATGAGGCTATACAATATGGTATCGTGTATGACCAATTTGGAAGCTTTGTGATTTTGACAGTGTATGGTGCGGTGATTGTTGCACTGTTTAGTGGTGAATCACTCAATTTTAAACAAATAGGAAGAAAGATCATCACTTTTCCTCCGTTTATTTTTATCTTTTTGGCACTTGTTTTTGGTGAGATGCCACAAGTTGCTTTGCCATATGTTGAGCTTATCTCTAAGACATTAGTCCCTTTGGCGATTATAAGTGTTGGGTTTTCGATGCAGTTAAAACTTGATGAGCAAAGGGGTGTATTTTTTAGATTTATGGCTTTAAAATTGCTCTTGATTCCTATGATTGTATTTGGAATGTTGAAAGCTTTTGATATTGGTGGAGTTGTAGGAATCACAACTTTGCTAGAATCAGCCATGCCACCAATGATAACAGCAGGGGCAATCGCTATCAATGCTGGCTTTGCTCCAAGGCTTACAGCATCTTTAGTAGGTTATGGGATACTATTTGGGTTTTTTACGTTGATGTTATTTCATACTATTTTTTGATTAAGAGTGTGTTTTAGGAATAGAGATAGTAAAACAAGCACCTTTATAGCTGTATCCATTGATTTGTAAATCAACATTATCTACACTCAGTTCCCCTTTAAGATTTTTTTCTACGATATCTTTACTCATATAAAGACCTATTCCTGTCCCTTGTGATTGGTGTTTTGTAGTAAAATAAGGATCAAAGATTTTATTGATAATCTCCTGTGGAACACCACCAGCATTGTCTATAATCTTAATAGTATTGTTGTGTGGTTCATCGATGATTTGAATACATACTCTTCTTTCTTGCTGTTTATGTTCTATAAGAGCATCTTTGGCATTGTTTAAGACATTTAAAAATACTTGTGCAAGTTCACTTGAATAGCCAAATGATGGTGTTTTCAAATTCATATCAATGATCACTAATTCGATTTGATTATCTTTATAGGTTGCTTCTACAATATTTTTACTTTTGAATAAAATCTCTCTTGGATCAAAAAGAACTTTTTCTTTGTCTTCTTTGAGATATCCTCTAAAATCATCTATTGTTTGCGTTAAAAAGTTCGTGTATTCTATAATTTTTGAAAAAGAGTGACTTGCATCTGCAAGAGTTGCTAATTGGAGTTCTATCTGAAGGTTCATGCTACTAGCAGTGGAGCTGATCGCTGAGAGTGGTTGCCTCCATTGATGAGCAATATTTCCTATCATCTCCCCTATTCCAGCATATCGAGATTGAGTAAGTAGTTTTTGATCTTTTTCCCTGTTTTTTTCCACTTCAGTTGAGATTCTATCTTCAAGAGTATCATTAAAATTTCTTAATTCGCTTGTTGATATCTCTAAAGCACGTTCAAGTCTATAGACATTTGAATCCATATTCTCATAAGCTTCTTCAATATATGAAATGAGTTTTATAAAACTCTCTTCACTAATTTCTGAAAAATCTGTAATCTTAGCTTTTTTCAGCTGTCTTGCTAGGACTTTGTTTTTGAATTCCATAAGTTGTAGTTATTTTTCCCAAATGAGTGTTAAAGTCATCGTTTGGTTATGAAGATCACATTTTCCATTTTTTAATGGCGAGATCTCTCCGTATGAATAGTATCCAATCTGTTCAACATTGTCACCAAAAATTTGATATACGGCTTCAAGTTCATCTTCCGTTTTTTGTCCAAGGACAAGTTTTCTACCGACACAACTAATAGCGATACATGCTGCTTCTTCACCATCATAATCAAAATTCATAAGGCTATTACCAGCTTCTTGTGCACCTTCGATAAGTTCATCAAATGTAGCTTTCATAAACATTACTTCACTTCCATT
>CALMBI010000219.1 GCA_937860115.1 uncultured Arcobacter sp.
TAAAAAAAGGTGATGTTAAAATGATAAAAAAGTTTTTAGAACAAGGTTTGAGTAATGCACAAACAATGTTTGGTATAAAAGATATTCCAAGTGATAACCATATACGAAAAATTCTTGATACGATTACCCCAAAATGTTTTAAAATGATTTATGAAAAGATACTTTTAAAAATAAAAAGCTTGGGTATTTTAAAAAGATTTATTTTTTCTAAAGAGTATCTTCTTATAGCATTAGATGGTACATATTACCATTCAAGTAAAAATATATCGTGTAAGTGTTGTCAAAGAAGAGTTGATAAAGAAAATAGCGAGATACACTATTACCATAGTGTTATTACCCCTACAATTGTCCATCCGAAACATAAAAAAGTGATCCCTTTAATGCAAGAATTTATAGATAACAGTGATGGGATGAATAAACAAGATTGTGAAATCAATGGTTCTAAAAGGTGGATTGATAATTTTGATAATATAACCGATAAAAAGTTGATTATTTTAGGGGATGATTTGTATTCTAAAGAACCAATGGTTCAAAAGGTATTAGAGAAGAACTACTCTTATATTTTTGTAGCTAAACCAACATCTCATAAATACCTATATCAACAAATTACTATGATACAAAACTTAGAAACTTTAGATACAACCAAAAGAGAAAAGATTGTACAAGGGAAGAAACAAATAAGTACCTACTCTTATATCAATAAGCTATCGATGACAGCTCCACAAGGTAAAGTAAGTCAACCACTTACTACAAACTGGTGTGAAGTGATTGTAACAAACCTTAGCGGTAAAAAACTCTATCATAACTCATTTATTACAAATATACCACTTCATGCCAATAATGTTATAGATATCGTACAAGCAGGAAGAACAAGATGGAAAATTGAAAATGAGAACAATAACACCCTAAAAACAAAAGGTTACAATCTTGAACACAACTTTGGACATGGGAAAAATAATCTTTCCTGTGCTTCGCACTCTCTGTGAGAAAAACACTCTGCTCCCTTAATATCTTAGCTTTTTTATTCCATACAGTGCAAGAGTTAGAAGATGAATCGTATCAAGAACTTGCAAAAGAGATAGGTTCACGAGAGAAATTCTTCTCTGGTATCAACTTTTTAACTACTATGTTTAATTTTAAAAGTTTTAATCATATGATTGAATTTATTCTACAATCTCGCCAGACCAATCAAAATATCAACATGGAGCCATACATCATGTGATTTTATTTTCAGTTAGAATTGCTGCCTGGATATTCGTTAACTTGACAATCGTCAATTGAATATCTTGATTATTCCTTTAAAATGCTTATTAAGATAAAGATTTGAGAAGGAGTTCATAATGTTAGAACCAACTATTATAAGGGCAGAGATAGCAGTTAACGATTTCTTACCCATTTTTTTATCGGCATCGTTTGTACTTTTATTCGGACTTTTTTTTGTAGCAATTTATACACTTGTAAAAATGGATATTCTCAAAGGGTTTTATATGCCTTTTGCTTATTTATTTTGGGGGCTGCAAACATATTGTATGTACTATATGGCAACAAAGATAGGAAGCGAACCATTTACGATCAAAGTTTTAATGGTAACAATGGTTGCTTATCTTACTCTCCCACACTTGTATTATTATCTTAATCAACGAGTTCATGAAAAGTATGAAAATTAACAAAGGAGGAATAGATGTCTAAAGAAGTGTCCGTCTGGACAGACAACCGTTTTTGGCAAAGATCAGCTGCATGGGTGACTGGATTTGCTTCGATTTTGCTTATTTGGCTTACTTTTGATACATCTGGTCAAATAGCTATGGGAACAGATAGTGACCTACAAAATAAAATAACAAAAAGAGTTCCAGCTCCTACTGTTATCAATTATAAAGTTACTTATGAAATGAGTGATAAAAGAGGTCATGAGGTGCCAGTAATTGGTGAAAAAGAGAAATTCTTTGGGCGAGATGATTACAGCGAAAAAGAAGCTGCTGATTTATTGCATTTAGGAAAACTAGCTAGTCAAGCTAAAAACTGTATGAATTGTCATACATTACTTGGAAATGGTGCTTATTATGCTCCTGATTTGACAAAAGCATGGCTTGATCCAGCTTGGGGTGAGAGTGGATCTATGATGGCATTGACGGGTAAAAACTCTAAAGAAGAAGCAATGGCAGAGTTTTTAATGCATCCATCTAAGTATCCAACTCACGAAAGAATGATGCCAAATCTTGGTATTACAGAAGATGAAGCAAAAGGATTGGTTGCATTTTTAAAACATATGGCATCAATCGATACAAATGGTTTCCCTAGAAACTTTGGAAGAATGGAAGGAGCGATACATGGCAAATAATCTTCAATATGAATCACAAAAATTAGGAACTATGTATTTTACTGTTGCTGCTATACTTTTTGGTGCTCAACTTGTAATGGGTTTAGTTGCAGCAACCCAATTTATGTATCCAAGCTTTTTATTTGAAGTATTTGATTTTTCAGTAGCAAGAATGGTGCATATTAATGCTTTAGTTGTATGGATGTTATATGCAATGGTTGGGTCAGTGTATTATCTTCTTCCTGATGAAAGTGGAATAGAAACAGTTGGTATTGGATTAGCAAAACTTGGATTCTATATCTTAACAGCTGCAGTTACTGTTGTTGTTTTGGTATATATTTTAGTACAAGTTGGACCAGCTGATGAGAGTACAATTTGGCTTATCAATGAAGGAAGAGAGTATATTGAAGCTCCAAGATGGGCAGATATTGGTATTGTTGTTGTAATTTTAGTATTTTTATGGAATGTATTTGCTACTGCAATTAAAGGGGAAAGAACAGGAATTCTAACTGTAATTATGGCTGACCTTATGGCACTTGCTGGATTATATTTAGCTGGAATGTTTTTTACAGACAATATCTCAATTGACCAATTTTGGTGGTGGTGGGTTATCCACTTGTGGGTTGAAGCTACTTGGGAAGTATTTGTAGGTTCACTTGCTGCTTGGGGACTTATCAAAATGATAGGTGCAAGAAGAGAAGTAGTTGAGATGTGGTTATGGATAGAAGTTGCAATGCTTTTTGGTTCAGGAATTTTAGGTCTTGGACATCACTACTTTTGGATTGGTACACCAGAGTACTGGTGGGAAATTGGGGCATTATTTAGTGCATTAGAACCAGTTCCACTTGTTGCTATGTTTGTACATGTTGTTTATGATTGGGGGAAAGAAACTGGACTTAAAAAAGGTGCAGGGGAAAAAGCAACTCAAAACAATGCACCTGCATTTGCATGGTTTGTAACAAATGCATTTGGTAACTTTTTAGGTGCTGGTATTTGGGGATTCTTCCACACTTTACCACAAGTAAATATTTATACACATGGTACTCAATTTACTTCAGCTCATGGTCATTTAGCTTTCTTTGGAGCTTATGCAACTATTCTTATTGGGATGTTTTATATCGGTGTTCAAGGGACAAATGGTATTAAAGAGATGAGATCTACATTTGCTTCAAAAATGGGATTATTCCTTATCACTTTTGGTGTACTAGGTATGACAATCGCTCTTACAGTTGCAGGATACGGACAAGTTTTAGTTGAGAGAGCTCAAATGGGAGCTACTTGGGAAGCTTATTTTATTTCACAAGAAGCTTTATGGTTTGTACAAGGTATGGGTTGGAGACTAACAATGGGTGTAGTTACCTTAGTTGGATTCTTCTATTTAGTCATTGATTTACTTACTATTGGTAAATCTAATATTCATACGAGATAAGGAGTAAAAGATGATAGAACCCTTTACAGATATAGTCCCAAGTTTTTTTGGGATGTTAAATCAAGGTCCTTTAACATTGACTATATTTTTACATACGGTAATTATTTTACCAATGTTTTGGATATATGCTCAAGAGAAAAAAAGATTACAGAACGAAAAATAACAAAATAGCTCCTCTTGAAATGAGGGGCTAAGAAAGACCTATAATAAAAGGAGATGACGATGAAAAAAGTTTTAAGTGCGGTTGCTTCAGTTGTAGTTGTGGGTAGTATGAGTTTATTTGGTGCAAATTTTGATCCTGATAAAGTATATGAGTTAGAGTGTCAAGGGTGTCATGGTCCTATGCATCAAGGTGGTGTTGGTAGTGATATTAGACCAGAAAAACTCAAAGATAAAACTTCAATGTTTTTAGCTGAAACAATCATGGAAGGACGAGCAGGAACTGCTATGCCACCATTTAAAGGAACTATGAGTAAAAATGAAGCTTCACAAATGGTAGATTACCTCCAAAAATTTGCAGGTAAAAAGATAGATGTTCTTACACTTGACAATGTAAAATCAAAATGGAGAACATTAAATAATAGAGCAAATTTAGCAAAAAAATATCCTAATGCAGTTGATGTAAAAAATGCAACTGATATCGTGTTTGTTACTGAAAGAGATGCTTCAAGAGTTGCTTTTGTTGATGGTACAACTGGAAAAGTTCTTTCAAAACATCCATCAGGGTTTGCAGTGCATGTAACTGTAACAAATAAAAGAATGCCACGATATGCATACTCTATCTCAAGAGATGGGCTTGTAACTATGTTTGACTTAAATACTCCAGGGCAACAAAAAATTGCTGAAGTAAGAATTGGAAGTGAATCAAGAGGGCTTGCTGTTTCTCCAGATGGAAAATATGTACTTGCTGGAAACTATACTCCAGGTGGAGCAGTGTTACTTGATGCAATGACATTAGAACCACTTAAAGTATATCCTACATCAAGTGTTATTGATATGGATGGAAATATTGGTGAAAGTAGGGTAGCATCACTTGCGGATACTCCGTATGGTCCATATTTTGCTATGGCTTTAAAAGATGCTGGACATGTTTATATCATAGATTATTCAAAACCTGATTTTCCAATCGTTGGAGATATTCCTGGAATTGGAAAAATCCTCCACGATGCTTTCTTAAATGAAGGGAAAGAGATGGGAAGATACTATATGATTGCTTCTCAAGGAAGTGATGTTGTTGGTATTGTTGACTTTAAAACAAAATCACTTGTATCTAAAGTTTATACAGGTGCTGGAAGTAAACCACACCCTGGACAAGGTTCAAGTTGGTTAAATGAAAAATATGGACAACTCCATGCAACAGTAAATATGAATGTTGGAAGTGTTTCTATTTGGGATAATAATTGGGATATCGTAAGACACATTCCAACTGGTGGTGGAGCATTATTCGTTGGAACAAGTGAGCATACTCCATATATTTGGGCAGATAATGTTCTTGGAAGCCCAGCTGTTTGGAATGAAGTACATTTGATTAACAAACAACATCTAGAAGTTGATAGAATCATCAAAGTTGGTACAACTGAAGGACAACTTATCGATGGTAAAACAAAAAAAGTTCTTAAAACTTGGAAAGTTCCAACTGTAAAAGATAAAGATGGAAAAGCTGTAGTTCCAAGAATCCTTCATGCTGAACCTGCAAATCATGGTCAATGGACTATGATAAGTGAATGGAATGCTGGAAGAATTGGTATCTACGATGCTAAAACTGGTGAATTTATCAAATATATTGAAGGACTTACAACTCCTACATTTACATACTCAATTGAGCACAGACAAACAATCCCTGGAGCTTAAATTGTTTTTTCCTCTCCTTTTTGGAGGGGAAATTTTCTAAAAATTCAAAAATGAAATCAAAGGTAACATATGAGAGTTTTAATATTTTATTTTTTAATTTTTAGTTTTATAGATGCAAAATATCTTGATTCAAAAAGTTGTGCCGAGTGCCATCAAGATATTTACAATGAACATATCAAATCGATGCATCATCATTCTTCAATACATAAAGATAGTTTTCATGAAGCAGTTAAAAATAAAACGACACCAGATAAATATGATTGTGCCTTTTGTCATTCTCCAGCTAGTCCAAATCTCTTAGCTTTAAAAAACGGAGAGGAGAGACCAAACAATAGAAATAGTGAAGAGATAGATGGTGTTAGCTGTTTTTATTGTCATCAAATTAATAAGGTCTTTGAATCAAAACATCAAAATATTAACTTTTATGGGTATCAAGGTGGAAAACCTACTTTTTTTGCAAATTTAAGTGAACCTGATTTTAGTGATAAACATGCAAATCAATCAAATGAAATTTTTCAAAATTCTAGAGTTTGTATGGGATGTCATAGTCATAAATATAACTCATCGTTAGTAGAGATTTGTAATACAAAAAGTGCACTAGACGAAACAATAAGTGACTGTTTGAGTTGTCATATGCCAAAAACTGCTGGAAGTCCAGTAAATGTCAATAAAAAAGGGCGAAGTGAATATGCTACGCATGGATTTTTAGGGATTCGTGATGAGGGAATGGTAAAAAAAGCTGTTGAATTGAAACTAGCTCAATTAAAAGATGGGTTTAGATTAGAGATAAAAAATAAGATGGGGCATCCTGTTATTTTGCAACCTATGAGACTTAAATATGTAGAAATAGAAGTTATACGAAATGGAAAAATAGTCTGGAAAAATTTTGATAAATCCCCACTAGAAGATAAAGAGAGTACATTTACAATTACATTTAAAAATAGTGACAATGTAGAAGTTTTACCACCACAAGCAAAAGATTTTCTCTTTAAAAATAATCTTTCTCGAAATAAAACAAAAGTGATAGAGTATAAAGTTCAATTAGAACCAAAAGATAAAATAAAAGCAACATGGAAATCGATGATAAGTCGTCCGCAACTTGCAGAAGAATTGGGATTGTCAAATGAATATAGAAAAATATATGAGGGTATTTCTGAAACTTTAATAATTAAATAGTAGTTTGGAGAAAGTGATGATTGCAAGTAGGACAAAAGATATAAAGCCGTACGAAATGGATGATAAAGAGACCCTAGCAGGTCTTAATAGTAGAGAGAAGCAAAAGCTAGCGATTCGCCCAATAGATTATTTTAAAGAGATAGATACTTTATATTTTGATTCTTTGGGTGAAAGAGATAGGCAATACCTTCAAGATTTTGGGATATATAACAATGAACTTAACGATGATGAATATATGCTAAGGATTAGATTTCCAGCAGGAAGAATATCAAATCAAAATCTTTTAGATATAGCAAAAATAGTTGATGAATATAATTTATATGTTATCCTTACAGCTCGTGCGGGTATGCAACTTCATGGTTTAGATGAAAATAATATTATGGAGGTCTTTAAAAAGATTGATAGTTTAGGTATCAAGTCTTGGCAAACTTTTGGTGATAATATACGAAATATTACTACTGATATATTCGATGGTTGTGGAAAATATAATATTATTGAAGTTTATCCTTATATACTAAAGATGCAAGAGTTTATCTTGAAAGTCCCTGAATATGTTGGTTTATTGCCAAGAAGAATATCTACTGGAATCTCTGGTTCTTATGCAAATGGTAGTTCATTTTTTGCGAGTGATTTATATTTTGCATTGGCAAAAAAAGGAGAAACTTTTGGTTTTAATGTTTTCATGGGTGGGAAAAATACTCAATTAGCTCAAGATGCAAATATCTTTTTAGAAAGAGAAGAGGTTGTTGAGTTTTTTCAATCTTTTGTTATTGCTTTTAATAAATTTGGTTTAAGACAAGATAGAGAAAGGACTAGACTTTTTCATCTTTTAGAAAAGATTGGTATTGATAAATTCAAATCATATATACAGGATGAATATGGCAAAGATTTTCGCGAAAGAGGGATTCTACAATTAGAAAAAGTTGTTTTTGAAGAGTTTGAAGAGCTCAAAGATGGTAAATATGCCTTTTGTTATCACTCAAATTTTGCAAGAATTTCAAAACAAGAATTACTTGATATTGCAAATCTATCAATACAAAATAATTATGAAATAAGATTAGGAACAGATCAGCAACTTTATATTTTAGGGCTTAAAGAGAAAAAATTTCCACTTTCTCACAATAATAAAAATCGTACCATCTTAGCTTGTGCAGGAAGTGAATTCTGCCCTTATTCTTATTGGAATATCAAAGATGAAACACAATATTTACCTTTAGAAAGGATTCAAAAGCATAGACTTCTTGTAGGATTTTCAGGATGTTTAAAAGGGTGTGCAAAACATGAACATAGTGATATTGGGATTGTTGGACTTCGTTCATCAATATATGGAACAACACAGAAAACTGCACGAATATATTTGGGAGCAGAGTATAGCTTAGGAAGAGCAACTGCAAAATTTGTTTTTATGGCAGTTCCGTTAGTGGGTCTCAAGGAGTTATTAAACCTTATAATAGATGAGTTTGAAAACAGTATCTATGATGATTTTGAAGAGTTTTCCCATAATATACTCAATAAACTCTCTGCAAATTTTTTGGCTCTTTGGTTTTTAGGTAAGATGGAAACGAAGAAAAATATAAAACTTGTGGTTGGAAATGAGAGGGAGCTTTTGCATAAGTACTTTTCAGATTTAGATTTTTTAAATTATCTAAATGATGATTTTAGCCAAGCAGTTGAATTTCAAAGTAGGAGAGTATGGATGAAATAATTAAAAAATAACCTTCTTATAAAAGGTTATTATTGTACTGTCTAGTGCTTTTTCATCCACTTCTTAAATGGTTGGAGTGAATCGATATATTCTGCTACATCATGTGCTTCTTCATCAGTAATATTAAATTGAGGCATAGCATTTGAGGAATAACCAAATTTCCTAAAATTTCCAGATGGATTTTGGGCATATGTTTTTATTTCCTCTTTTGTTCGTTCGTATGATACTAGATTGAAATCTTTTCCCATTCCTCCACTCATATTGATACTATGACAATTCGCACAATTCACTTCATAGACAGTTTTCCCATTTTTTACACTTCCTTCCAAACATAAAGCACACATAGAAAGGGTAATAATCATTTTTTTTGACATCTTTATTCCTCTTCTTTTTTGTGAATAGTATCAAGATAATTTCAGATTTAAGATGATGGGTATCAAGCTTATTGTATAGGAATATCTATCGTAAATTCAGCACTTAGTTAATGAAATATGAAAAAAAATTCTATTTTATTGACTTAAATCATGGATTATCATTATCACTTACTATATAATGTCGAAAAAATTCTAGGAAACACTTAGTAAAATTATCCAAAGTCCCTGTAGATAGCTCGAATGAGCCATCTACAAATATATTCCAAAGGGAAATTATGAATAACAATATTATGTTAAGTATGGTGTGTGCAACAGCATTGTTTGCAAACGAGACTATCAAACTAGATACGATTGAGACAATTTCTACAGCAACAAAAACAGAGAAAAAGATAGATGGTGTTGCAGCAAGTGTTGAAGTGATTACAGAAAATGAAATCAAAAAAATGGGTGCAGAATCGCTCAAAAATGTGCTTGGTAGTAGTAGTGGTAGGTATTATT
Source organism: uncultured Arcobacter sp. (assembly GCA_937860115.1). Taxonomy (GTDB): domain Bacteria; phylum Campylobacterota; class Campylobacteria; order Campylobacterales; family Arcobacteraceae; genus CAIJNA01. The sequence continues at coordinate 9,351 of CALMBI010000219.1, forward strand.
TTAGTGGTGTGAAAGTGAGTTT
>CALMBI010000220.1 GCA_937860115.1 uncultured Arcobacter sp.
ATCTTTAATTTCGTTATAAGAAAGTTCTTTCGAATCTTTTTTTCCATCAAGATAGATCACATGGTAACCAAATCTTGATTTCACTGGTTCTTTTGTGATTGTTCCAATTTTTAAACTTGCTGCAGCTGATCCAAATTCTGGAACCATTTGATCTTGCATAAACCACCCAAGATCACCACCTTTTTTCGCTGATCCATCTGTTGATTTTGCTTGTGCTATTTTTTCAAAATCTTTTTTAAGATTTTTTGATTTTAACAATGTTGAAATAATATCTTTTGCTTCTTTTTCAGTTTTTACTAAAATGTGATTCGCTTTTAATTCGTTTGGTTTTTTCATATTAGCTTTGTTTTGATCATAATATTTTTTTGCTTGATCATCTGTTATTTTGATATCTTTAGCTAAATCTTGCATATATAATTGAAGTGCTAAATCAAGCTTTACTTTTTCTAGTGTTTCTTTATAGAGTGAACTATTTACAACATTTGTTTTAGACGCAGCCAAGCTTAAAAGTTTTCTTTCTATTAACTGATCAAGTACTTTTGTTTTATCAGCGTTATTTAGATTATTATAATTAGTATTTTGAGCTTTTAATAACATATCAGCATCTTCTTGAGTGATTTGATAACTACCAACAGTAGCCAATACTTTATCAGCTGCTGATAGATTGGAAGTAAGAATTTGCATTGCTATAAAAGAGCCAACGATTATTTTTTTAGTCAACATAGTTTTCCTTTGCCTTTTAAAATTGGGCGATTTTACCCTAAATACCCTTATGAAATAACAAATTTGAAAATTTAACTTAAAAACACTTTAAAATTTCGATTTTTTATGGTACACTTCGATTTTTAAAATTTCAAAAAATAAAATTACGAAAAAGGAACACAATTATGAGAATATTAATAGTGGAAGATGAAAGCACTTTAAACAGAACACTACAAGAGGGTCTACAGGACTTTGGATATCAAGTAGATGTAGCTGAGAATTTTAAAGACGCGGAATACTTTATAGATATAAGAAATTATGATTTAGTACTTACAGATTGGATGTTACCAGATGGTGATGGAATTGAACTTACTAAAATTGTAAAAAATAGAAGTGCTAGAACATCTGTAGTAATAGTAAGTGCAAGAGATGATAAAGAAAGTGAAATTAAAGCTCTTAAAACAGGTGCAGATGATTATATTAAAAAACCATTTGATTTTGATGTACTACTTGCTAGAATTGAGTGCAGACTTAGATTTGGTGGAACAAGCACTATCAAAATCGATTCACTTGCAATCAATCCAGATGAAGAAAAAATCACTTATGATGGTGTAGAGATCGAATTAAAAGGGAAACCATTTGAAGTATTAACTCACCTAGCAAGACATAGGGATCAAATTGTTTCTAAAGAACAATTACTTGATGCAATTTGGGAAGAACCAGAATTGGTTACTCCAAATGTAATTGAAGTTGCTATTAATCAAATCAGACAAAAAATGGATAAACCACTAAATATCTCAACGATAGAAACGATTAGAAGAAGAGGATATAGATTTTGTTATCCACCAAAAGAAAATGAATTGATCGAAGAATAATTCGATCAATTTCATCTAAAGGTGGCACATGAATAATAAAAGCATTTATGCTCAATTTTCAAAGAAACTTATCATTGCCACTTCCTTATTTATAATAGTAATCTCTTTTATGTTTTATGGTTTTACTAAAGCCACTTTATATGAAGAGATTACTGATAATCTTCTCAAAAAAGCAAGTATAATCCAGCAAGCAAGCATTAGTACTGTTATCAATCATGATAATTTAAAACTTATCACTGAAGACAAATTAGTTGTTGATTTAGTATCTGTTTCAGAACTTCAAGATATATCTTTTAGAGAGTATCATAAAGATGGTAGTCACTATATTGAGCTTTATTATCCTTTTGATATATCAAAACAAACTTTTATCAAAATTACTAAAAATATTGACAATACTGATGAGATGCTTCGTAAAATTTTTAGCAATGTGTTTATATTATCACTTGGTGGCCTTGTTATGGTTGTAATATATGCTTTAATGGTATCAAAAAATCTCCTTATACCAATAATTAATATTGCAAGAAGACTTTCAAATATGAATGAAAATTCACTAACAAAAATAGAAACAAATAGATTACCTATCGAATTTCATCCGCTTGCTACTTCAATAAATAATCTTACAAAAAAAATTGAGATGTATGTAAAATACCAAAAAGAACTCTTTATTGGAGCTGCACATGAACTCAAAACCCCTCTTGCGGTAATGAAACTTAAAAGTGAAGTGGTATTATTAAAACAAAGAGAACCTGAAAAATATCAAGAAACACTAAGGCTCTTTATTAGTGAAATAAATGGTATGGATAAAATGGTAAGCTCTATTTTAGATGTTGGTAGAGCAGAAGGTGCTCAATTTGAAAAACCAACAGAATTGGATGTGATTCATTTTATGCGTGATAGAGTCAATAATTATAAATTACTTGCAAATGAAAAAAAGATTAAAATTGAATTTATTTGCGAAATTGAAAAATTTATAACAATTATTCAACCAACTCTTTTAAATCAAATTATTCAAAATTTTGTTCAAAATGCAATTAAATTTACACCTAATGAAAAAACAATTATAGTAAAAATTGCTTTACAAGATTCTGATATTATTATTAAAGTGATGGATGAAGGGATTGGAATTGATGAAAACATAGATCTTTTCGCACCTTTTAAGCGAGTTGGAAAAGAACAAGGTGCTGGTCTTGGATTATTTTTAGCAAAAAGTGCTGCAGATGCAATTGGTGGAGATATATCAATAGAAAATAGAAAAGATGGCGTTATTGGATCGGTTGCAACATTAAAATTGCAAACAAATCCAACGTGTAAATTAAAATAATTTTTTTTACAACTCTTTTTTAAGAGTTGTAAATCATTGCATGTTCAATTTTTGTACAGTGGTTTTGTACAGCCTTGATTCCATTTTGTTGTGCCTTCTCCATTGCTGCGTTATTAACTAACCCTAGCTGAGACCAAACACATTTAACATCACCTCTTTGTATACACTCATCAACAACCGTTGCAATAACATCTGGTTTTCTAAAAATATCAACCAAATCAACTTGTACTTTTATATCCAATAAACTTCTATATACTTTTTGCCCAAGTATCACATCTTCTTTTGGGTAGATTGGTAACACAGTAAAACCATGCTTTATTAAATATGCAGCAACTTTATTACTGGCTTTTGTTTCATCAGGACTGCATCCAACTATTGCTATAGTTTTTGTGTTTTCAAAGATCTCTTTAAATTCCTCTTTTGGTGTGTTGATAACGGGAAATTCGCATTCCATTAATACTCCTTGTCTTTATTTTAATAAATTAATATAGATTTTACTATAACTACTCTTAATATAAAAAAGCGAGATTGATAATTTTAATATTAATCAAATTTATTACTATTATAATATTTCTTTACATTAGTAAAACTTATAGTAAAACTTAAGCAAAATACCAGTTAATAGGTGTTGCCATTTTTTTATAAATTTGTTATAGTTCTTTATTAACTTTTAGAAGGGTTAAAAAAATAAACATAACACAAGGAGTTTTTGATGAAATTAGGAAAAGTGATTGTAGCTGCGAGCTTGGTTTTTGGATTAGCAAACGCTGAAGGTTTTGTAAACTATAAAGGTTTAACTCACTCATTAAAAGAAGCTGCAAAAAAAGATGGAACAATTGCATCTACTGAAGATGTAAAAAAAGCTTTAGCATCTGCTGACTGGGCTGTTGTAGATGTAAGAACTATGGATGAGTGGCAAGCTGCTAATATTCCAGGATCACAAAGAGTTGGTAGAGAATCACCAGAAAAAGCATTAGAAAGCATTGTTTTGGATGATAATGATAAATTCATCAAACCAAATATTGTTGTAGTGTGTAATACAGCTTCTAGAGCTGCAATCGAAGCACAAGCATTTAGACAAATGGGATTTAAAGAAGTAAAAATCTATGGAATTGAAACATGGATGAAAGAGTGCAATCCAGTAAATAACTGGTATTCAAATGTAGAAGCTGATAAAAAATCAAAAGCTAAATTTGGATCTGTTTTACCAGCATATTGTGCAAAATAATTTACAATATAAAGTCTTAAAACAAAAAAGCTCTAGAATTTTTCTAGAGCTTTTTTAGTTTTCAAAATAGATTAAAGTTCTTTCTGTTTTTCTGCTTCTTTTTCAACTTCTTCTAAAAATCTATCTAAAAGTTTATCTGTTGGAAGCTTTTCTATTACTTCACCTTTTTTAATAATAAGGCCACTACCATTACCATAAGCTATTGCAACATCAGCACTTTTTGCTTCACCAATAGCATTAACAACACAACCCATAACAGAAAGATTAAGCGGTGTTGTAATATGAGCAGTCGCTTTTTCCACTTCAGCTACAGCACTTACTAAATCAGCTTCTATTCTACCACATGTTGGGCAAGAGATAATATTTACACCATTTTTGATTACACCAGCGTCTTTTAAAATGGCTCGACCTACTTCTATCTCTTTTTCAAGCTCACCTGTTATGGAAACTCTTAATGTATCCCCTATTCCATCAAGCAACAATGCCCCAAGTGCAATGGAAGATTTTATTGTACTATGAAAAAGTGTGCCAGCTTCTGTTACCCCAAGATGAAAAGGATAGTCATTCAATGGTCTAAGCATTCTATACGCTTCAACAGTTCTTTCTACATCACTTGCTTTAAGACTCACTTTAATATCTGTAAAGTCAAGATCTTCTAAGAATTTAATGTTGTATAGTGCACTTTCAACCATCCCTTTTGCACTTTGTCCATATTTATCTTCAAATTGAGCTTCTAAACTTCCACAATTTACACCTATCCTAACAGGAAGGGATCTCTCTTTACAAGCATTAATGATCTCTTTGATTCTCCCCTGCTCTCCAATATTTCCAGGATTAAATCGTATACAATCAACCCATTTCGCAGCTTCTAAAGCTAGTTTGTAATTAAAATGGATATCAGCAACGATAGGTAAACTTACTTGTTTTTTAATCTCTTTGAGAGCTAAAGCAGCTTTCATATCTGGAACAGCGACCCTTACGATATCTGCCCCTGCAAAGTGAAGTTGTCTTATTTGTTCAACTGTTGCACTTACATCTTCTGTTTTTGTATAAGTCATTGACTGTACACTTATAGGAGCATCTCCACCTATGGCAACATTGCCAACATATATTTTTTTCGTTTTGTATCTTGTAATCATAAAGTAGATTTTATCAAAATGAAGATATAATATCCCACAAAAAAAACAACTAATGGCGGAAATATGGAAAATTTTACTACCTTTGATATCATTATCCTTGCTCTTATAGTTCTTTTAGGACTTAAGGGACTTTTTAGAGGATTGATCAAAGAATTATTTGCTATATTTGGAATTATTGGTGGAATTTTTATAGCCTCAAGGGTTTCTGAAAGTTTTGGAAACCTTATAGATGCTATCATCCATTTTGAAAATCACAATACATTATTATTATTGGGTTTCATAATTGCATTGGCAATTATTTGGTCAATTGCATATTTTGCTGGGATAACATTAAGTAAAATGTTTTCTTTAAGTGGTTTAGGTATCTTTGATAGGGTTTTTGGTTTTGCATTTGGTGCTGGGAAAGTTTTTTTATTATTCTCAATTATAATATTTGCTTTGTCAAATGTAGAGATAATGAGTAAAAAAATGGAAAAATTAAAAACAGAAAGTTTTATGTATCCAATGCTTGTGTCAAGCGGTGGATATATCATAAAAATAAACAATGAAAATCTACAACAATTAGTTGAAAAGAAACTTGACAACGTTGCAAATGGCACTAAAAAAACAATCAATGATGTTTCAAATGAGATTGTTGATAATAAAATCAAACAAATGAAAGAAAAAGAATAGTTATTTTTAACTAGAAAAAAAGGGAAAAATATTGTTTAGTAATAAATTTATACAACAAAGAATAGCAAAAGCAGATAATTTACGAGAGTTAGGAATTAATCCTTACACTAACAACTCAAAAAGAAATACAACTATCGCAAAATTTTTAAATATCAATAGTGATGTGGAAAAATTAGAAAATAAAAGATGTGAAACAAGATCATACACCGTAGCTGGAAGAATCAAACTTTATAGACTTATGGGAAAAGCAAGTTTTATTAAAATTGAAGATGAAAGTGGAATGCTTCAAATCTATGTAGCAAGAGATAATCTTGAAGGTGATTTTTATAATGAAGTATTTAAGAAAAATATCGAAGTTGGAGATATTGTAGAGATTGAGGGGTATCCATTTGTTACAGGTCATGGAGAACTTTCTCTTCATGCAAATAATATTAAAATCCTTACAAAAGCAATCTCACCGCTTCCAGAAAAATATCATGGTTTAGCAGATAAAGAACTAAGGTATAGACAAAGATATCTTGATCTTATTATGAATAGTGATGTTCGAAAAACATTTCAAATCAGAAGCAAAGTAATCAGCTTAACAAGAAGATTTTTTGAAGAAAAAGGATTTTTAGAAGTTGAAACTCCTATGATGCATCCTATTGCAGGTGGAGCAAATGCAAAACCTTTTATTACTCATCACAATGCTTTAGGAGTTGATAGATTTTTAAGAATTGCTCCAGAACTTTATCTAAAAAGACTGATTGTTGGTGGTTTTGAAGCTGTATTTGAAATCAATAGAAACTTTAGAAATGAAGGTATGGATGCGACACATAACCCCGAGTTTACAAGTATTGAGTTTTATTGGGCATACAAAACTTATAAAGATTTGATAATTATCACAAAAGAATATTTTGAGTATCTTTTTGATCATCTTAATCTTCCTACAATTTTACCTTATGGTGATTTCAATATTGATTTTTCAAAATTCACAGAGATTCCACTTATAAAATCTCTTAGTGAGATTGGTGGGGTACCTGAAGATGTTTGCGAAGATAAGGAAAAAATTTATGCATATCTTAAAGCAAATAACGTCAATGTAAAACCAAATCTAAATCTTGGTCAATTACAAGGAGAATTGTTTGATGAATATGTTGAACATAAACTTATTAATCCAACATTTATTACAGAATACCCTGTTGAAATATCTCCACTTGCTCGAAGAAATGATGAAAATCTACATCTTACTGATAGATTTGAACTTTTTATTGCAGGGAAAGAGATAGCAAATGCATTTAGTGAGTTAAATGATCCATTAGATCAATTAGAAAGATTTCAAGGTCAAATGGCAGCTAAAGAGCATGGCGATGATGAAGCACATGAGATGGATGAAGATTTTGTCAATGCACTTTCCTATGGTATGGCACCTACTGCAGGACAAGGGATAGGGATAGATCGACTTGTGATGATGCTTACAAATGAACATAGCATTAGAGATGTTTTACTTTTCCCAGCGATGAAACCTGTATCAAAAGAGATTGATCTTCATAGTGAAGAAGAAAATTAATAATTTAAATCAAATAAAGGATAATAAAAATGAGTTTTTTAAGTAATAATAATTTGGCAACTGCAGATGCAGAAGTTTTTGGAATGATTGAAAATGAACTTCATAGACAAACAAATCACCTTGAGATGATTGCAAGTGAAAACTTCACAAGCCCTGCTGTTATGGAAGCTATGGGAAGTGTATTTACAAATAAATATGCTGAAGGTTATCCATACAAAAGATATTATGGTGGGTGTGAATTTGCAGACCAAGTAGAGCAATTGGCGATTGATAGACTTTGTAAAATTTTTGGATGCAATTTTGCAAATGTT
>CALMBI010000221.1 GCA_937860115.1 uncultured Arcobacter sp.
ATTAGAGGTAAGGTTTATCTAGCTGAAATTATTGGGTGCTGAATGGTTACAAAAAGTGAGTGCAATGATTAGCTAAAATAGAAATTCTTCTTAATTGCGCTAGAAATGGTTTTTATATTTGTAAATGTATCTTTATAAAGGAAAATCGTTTCTCGTGGATCCTAGAACAATGATTATCAATTTAAGCTATATTTAAAAAACTTTGTCGCTTTTTTCCAAAATGTTCCTAAGTAGCCAATACCTTGCCTAATACTTCTTTGAACTTTGATTGTATTATCTTCAAAATCAAAATCACTCCATTTTATAGGTAATCCCATGAAAAAGATTATTCTACAATACATCTTGCTGTATGAAAACTTCTTTCAAATTGATTTGAAATAAAGATATCACCTTTTAATTGCCAACCAAGTTTTTGATTTATGATTACACTTTGAGCAACCTTTCGTATAGCCTTACTTTCACAAATAATATTTTTTCCATTCTGAAATTCCTCTTTGACATTTTCCATTCTTTGTATTGTTATAATGTAATGGATGCTAATGGCTAAAGTCAAAAATAATCCTACTGATAACATACCAGTTTTAAAACTTTTTTGAGACATAAAATCTCTAGTTGTTACAAAAGCAGTAATGGCTAAAATAAAAATTGCTATAGCAAGATATCCACCTTCAAGTTCAAGAAATTGCATATTTTTTCTCCCATTCAGTAAATTCATTGCTAAAATAGATTATCCGAACTTTTTTAAACTCTTGAAGTGAGTGTAAAATCATATTTGATTTGAATTCTATTTCACTAGCTATCAAATTTATAATATTCTCAAGCTCTTCTGGTGAACTAGCATGAATCATTGTAAAAAGATTATAGTGCCAATTTTGAAAAACTGGTCGTAAATAACAATGACTTACTGCACTAAAACCAGCGGCAATTTGTCCAATTACTTCAGCTTTGTCTCCATCAACTTCCCAAACAACCATTGCATTTGAACTAAATCCAGCCTTTTTGTGATTTAAAATCGAAGCAAATCTCCTCATCACTCCACTCTCTTTAAGTTCATTGATAAGTTCAAAAAACCTTTCATAAGTGAGTCCTAGTTTATCCTTCATCTCTAAAAATGGTGCATTTATAAATTTTATATCTTGTTGTAACAGTTCAATTGTTCTCAAATGTTCATTTGATAAAACGATATCTTTATAGATTTTTTTTACTACTTCCTCTTTATGTGAAAGTTGTTTTGTTGTATCGAGTTTTACTGAAATTTTAAACATTTTAAGTGTTGGTAGGATTAAAAAATTGTTTGCCCCAGTTAGTTTTGCAATAAGCTTTACTGTATTTTCAAGCCCAAAAATAGAGTTAGGAGGAATTGCAATGGTAAACCAAAGATTAAATCTATGGCTTCTTAGGTAGTTGTGAGAGATTCCAGGATGTGAATTTATGATTTTTACTGCTTCAAGTATTTTGTCTTCATCCAAACAAAATGCAACCAAAGAGGAACTATACCCTAACTTTTTTGTATCAAAGATAGCAGAAGTTTGTCTTATGATACCGTTATTTTTCTCCTCTTGAAGTATCTCTAATACTTCACTTTCAGCGATACCAAACTTTTGAGAAATTACTTCAAAAGGTTTCTCAACCAATGGAAAATTATGTTGCATCTCCAGTAAAATTTGATTTTTGATTGTTTCTCTCATCGTACCTCTTTTAGTAGAAAATATGTTTTTACAAACTCTTTTTCTTGTGGCTTTTCAAATTTAATTTCATTGATAATTCTCTTATTCCCATCTAAAACAACAACTGAGTTTGATTTTAGGATTAAATGTTCTTTCGCCCAAAACTTATCAATACTCTCAATTTTTGAGAAAAATTCACTATTGTTTGGTTTTACTTTTTCATTTGTATCTTTAAAAATGATTGTTAGTCCCCCAAGCCGTTTTTCTATCATATATGGAAAATGCTGGCTAAGTGCAGTATAAATTCTCTCCTCTTTTTTATTTGGAAGAGCATCTTTTAAAGTTATGATTCCAAAACCAAAAAAAAGTAAACTCAAAGCTATGAAAAGTAAAGTTGTTTTTTTCATTGTAAGCCTTTGTTTTTTTCTTCAAGATTCTCAAAGTATTCAAATGCAAGTTGGCTGAGATACTCCATCCGCTCTTTCCCCTTTGGCATGCTATTTCGTAAATTATCCATATAATCCAAAAATTCTCCAATCTCATCGGGTATTTTATTTGCCAGATATTTTTTTATGTGTTTTGCAACAGCTGGTGATTTGCCACTTGTTGAAATCGATACTGTAAGTCCACCTTTTTTGATATATGCTGGGAAGATAAAGTTGCAATAATCTACACTATCAACAGAGTTGCAGAGTTTATTATAAAGTTTACACTCGTCAAAAATCTCTTTTTGAAGCATCAAATCATCAACTGCTACAACTATGATGTCAAACTCTTTAATATCATTTATTTCATATTTTCGCAGACTAAATGGAAGATGATTTTTTTCTATATATTCTTTTGCTCCATCACAAATAAAAGGTGCAATAATAGTAATATCATTTGTAAAATCAAGTATTTTTTCTAGTTTTTCAGTTGCTATTTTACCCCCACCTACAACCAACACTTTGATTTTGTCCATTTTTAAATAAAGTGGAAAATATTTCATTTTGCTTCAAACCAATTGAGTTTTTCTCTAAAATTGACAACTTCACCGATAACAAACATCACAGGAGAACTAAGATGAGCTGATAGTTCAACTATATTTTCTAAAGTTCCAACGACCACTTCTTGCTCACTTGTAGTTCCTCTACTAATAACAGCTATTGGAGTAGTTGCACTTTTTCCAACTTTTTGAAGTTTTGAACATATTGATTTGAGTTTGTGAAATCCCATCAAAAATACTAAAGTATCCTCATCTTTCATACATTTCCAATTTATTTGTGATTTTACTTTATTTGCTGATTCATGTCCTGTGATCACTTTAAAGGATGTTGCTACATTTCTATGTGTTACAGGTATTCCAGCATAAGCAGGAGCAGCTATCGAAGAGCTAATTCCAGGAATAATCTCAAACTTCACCCCTCGCTCTTGAAGATATAAACCCTCTTCCCCACCTCTACCAAATACAAAAGGATCGCCACCTTTTAATCTTACAACTGTTTCATATTTGAGTGATAATTGGTATAAAATCTCATTTATCTCCTCTTGTGGAACAAGATGATGCCCATCCTCTTTCCCTACATTAACAAACTCACAACCCTCTTTGCAAAGATGTAAGATTTCAGGATTTGCCAATCTATCATACACTAAAGCATCAGCACTCTGTACTAATCTATGTGCTTTCATTGTCATAAGTTCAATATCACCAGGTCCTGCACCTGTTAAATATACTTTTCCCATAATTTTTACTCCTTATATAAAAAAATACCAGATGGCTTTTGGATATTGAAAATCTCTTTACTCAAAGCCCAGTCATTCGTATTGATAACAGCCAATTTATTTGTATCATTTACAGAAATATAAAGATGTGGTTTCTCTTCACTCCATCTGAGATGTAAAACTTTTCCATCAAAACTAAATTCTTTAAAAACTTCCAATGTTTTCGTATCGATAATTTGGACAATTGGAAATTTCTCTCCACTAAAAGTAACAGCTAAGTATTTTTTATCTGGACTCAATGAAGTAAACACAGGAAGACCGACAGTTGTGATATTTTTAATAAAGTTAAATTTTTCATCATAAACCATAACTTTATTATCTCCAACAGCAGGGATAAATACTTGTTTCCCACCTAAACTCCAAAAGCCAAAGTGTGGAACTTTAAGAACTGGTTGGTTATTTTGGGCTAAAATTTTGATTTGTGAAAAATCGATTTTTTCCAAGTCAATCACTCCAAAATAAGGACTCTTAAAAAATCCAACTATATAGTTTTGATTGTCAATCATCGCATCAAAAGGCATAACTCCAACATTTTCAAACTCTTTAAATGTTGTAAAAAAAGGTTTTTCTTTGGGATTTCTTTTTAAAATGGTGAGTTTATCACTATCCATTTGAGCAAAGATAAGATAATCTTTGTAAGTTTTTATCCCTACATTTCTTGAGTTTGTCACTATTTTTTGGATTGGTTTTAGTTCTTTTGAGAGGATATCAACACTCTTGTCATCATAATTTGCAACAGCAACAAAGTCTTCTTCAACTACAAAACCAATAGCACTTTTGCTTGTTTTGTATTCATTTAAGATTTGATTTGTTTGTGGATTGAACCTCAAAACATACCCATCTCTTGTGATAGCATAACCATCTTTGCCATAAAACTTTACTACACCATGATTCATATCTTTCATATTTTTGATATGGTCAGTAACTTTACCCTCTTCAACAATAGCTAATGAAGAACTTTCTCTTTCAACTATAAAAAACTTCTCTTCACCAAAAAGGCTACCAATAAAGCCTAATACTAAAATCCATTTTTTCATTCAGCCTCCTTGTGTGAGTTTAGTAATTCAAGATAACAACTTGGATCTTGATTCCATAAATCATCATAAATTGCATTTGCTCGACTTCTACTTCCTCCATTGCAAATAGCTATGTACTCACAGTTTTCACAATATCCACCTAGTTTTCTTGGGGTTTCTCTAAGAGATTTAAGGAGAATATTTTCCTTGTCATTCCAAATATCAGTAAAACTTTTTTCTAAAATATTTCCAATTGTTTGTGGAAAAAATGGATCAGGTTTTACATTTCCAAAGCTATCAATATTTAGAAGTTTTCTACCAGCACTATTTCCACCCCAAGCGAGTAATTTCTCTTTGACAATATTTGCAAGTTTTGGATACAACTTCTCTATCTCTTTTAAAAATAAAATAGCATCCACTTCCATATTACCAGTTACTATCTCGATATTTCGATTTGTTTTTTCATATTCAAAAGCTTTATTGATGATATATTGTACAGCTTCAATTCGCTCCTCTTTTGAGATATCCATTGCAAGATTTTCCAATCCTCTCCCACTATAAACAAGGTGAGAGATATAAATTTTTGCAAAATCTTCTTTTTGGGATAATTCAAATATAAAAGGGAGTGATTTAAGGGTTTGTTTTGTCAAAGTAAACCGAATACCAACTTTCCCACCCACTTTTTGAACAAGCCTCATTGCTTCAATCGACTTTTTAAAAGAGCCTTTTAGCCCTCGAAATATATCGTGAGTCTCTTCATCACCATCTATACTTACACCGATATAATCAAAGGTCTCTACTATTTTGTGAACATTGCTATTATTTATATAAAGCCCATTGGATGAGAGATAAGTGATAATACCTTTGCTTTTTGCATAGAGGGCAATTTCAAAAATATCTTTTCGTACCAATGGTTCCCCACCTGAAAAGATGATAAATTTTATTTTATTTGTGACAAATTCATCTATTGTTTTTTTGATAACTTCAGTACTTAAAAGATCAACACTTTCTAAATCCGCTTTTGAATAACAATGTAAACATGATAAATTACAACGATTTGTAAAATTCCAAATCACAATTGAACCATCAAGAACTCGTGAAGGTTTACTATCAATGGCAGTCTTTAATAGATTTGATAATCTAAACATTTCAATCCTTTTTTGTTGATTTAAAAGATAAGATATAGTTACTTATCGCTTCATATTCATCTGCTGTAAGTACAAATGGTGGCATTACACTTCTTTTATAGCCAAGATTTTTAAAAGACTCTGCTGGATTATTGATGTGGGCTATAATCTCTCCACTTGTTCGTTTATTTGCAATCTCTTCAAATGATGGACCAAAAGCCAAAGATGTTTGATGGTGACAACCCCAACAATATTTTTCAAAAATAACCTTTCCATCAACACAAAAAGCAAATGAAAAGAGGAAAAAACAACTCAATATAATTCTCATACAAACCCCTTAAGCTAAGAAAGTATAGCTACATATAATTTTTTTTTAATTGACGATTGTCAAATTGAAAATGAGATTTTTTTGCGATAATGAAGAAAAATGGAGGGATGTATGGCAAATTTTTTACAATATATTAAAGCAGTTGGTACTGGCATAAAACACAATAGAGATTTAAGTAAAGAAGAAATATTTGATGCGATGAGTCAAATTTTAAGAGGTGAAGTTCCCAATGAAGTGATTGGAGCTTTTTTACTTGGTTGGAGGGTAAAAATAGAGACAAGTGAAGAGTTTTTAGGAGCCGTAGAAGCTTTTGATACTTTCATAAAAAAATATGAAATTCCTAATTCAATAGAGTTGGGTTACCCATTTGATGGGAAAAATGACAATCCCTATTTATTTACACTTGTAGCGTCATATTTAGAAAAATTTAACATTAACTTAGTTCTTTGTGGAGATGATTTAAATCATGCAAAAGGTGGATTTACTGTTAAGCAAGTTTGTAAAAATGCAAAACTTGGGAAAAATATTTTTTATTTTGATAGAGGAGAGATTTTTCCTGCATTCACAAAGTTAAATACTCTAAGGGAAAATCTTCAAATCAGAACTTCACTCAATAGTATAGAAAAACTTACAGGTTTTGCCTCAAGTGAAGTAGGTATTTTAGGTGCTTTTCATAAACCTTTTGTAGATAAATATATCCAAATCTATCGTAATCGTTATAAAAGATTTGCAGTTATCAAAGGCAATGAAGGAAGTCTTGAGATTTTTGGTAAATGTAAACTATGGATTTGTGAAGGGGATAAAATAGAAGAACTTACTATTGACCCAGTAGATTTTGGAGTGGATTATCAAAAATCATGGGATAAAATAAGCTTTGAAGAATCACTCAATATGATACAAAATCCAAGTGATGCACTCCTAAAACTTGCAAAACTCAATGCAGCAGTAATCTTGTATATCTACAATAACCATTTCAAAACAATACAAGAAGCATTTGATGCTATTTAAAAAGGAACTATTTTGATAGCATCATTCTAATTTGACATAAGTCATTTTAATTCATTCTCTCTTTTTGTACGATTCGGTCTATCAAATAAAGGATATGGAAGATGAAATATATTATCAAAAGAGATGGTTCAAGAGATGAGTTTACGCCTTATAAAATTGAAGATGCTATTAAAAAAGCTTTTCATAGCAAAAATGAACAATACCCTCGAACTCTTTATATCAATGTTTTAGAAACAATAAGCCAACAGAATATTTCTGCAGTTGAAGATATCCAAGATATAATAGAAAAAACTCTTTTTAATTTTGGATATTTTGATG
>CALMBI010000222.1 GCA_937860115.1 uncultured Arcobacter sp.
AAAAAGTTTTCATCAAAAAACAGCTAAAAAGCAAAGTAAAAATATTGAACTTTTTACAAAAAATAGATTGTTAGATTTAATCAAAAAAACCTCTTACCAACCTTTTTTTGAAGCTTTTGATACCATCGATATAAAGCTTGAAAATGATGGGATAATCCACGGTGATTTGTTTTTGGATAATGCAAACTTTGAGGATGGAAAACTCTCTTGTGTGTTTGATTTTAGTGAAGCTTGCAATGGAGACTTTTTATTTGATTTGGGTGTTGTTGCCCTTTCGTGGTGTAACAACAAAAACGATATTGAAACCCTTTTAGAAAGCTATGAAACCAATATCCGCCTTGAAGATTTTATCCCATATATACAATATGCAAGACTTTATTATAGTGTTACAAGATATTTAGCAAAGAGAGATTTTAATCAACTCTTTAGGAGATTTTATGAATTTTAACCATGGTGGGAATCTGGGTCAATTTGCAAAAATAAATAATTATAATCCCAACGACATAGTTGATTTATCATCAAATATCAATTTTATCAAACCAACAATAGATTTAGGAAAATGTGATATAGGAACCTATCCAACCTATGAAAAACTTATAGAAGTTACTACTAACTATTATAATGTCAAGGATGAACAAATCGAATTTTTCAATGGTGCAAGTAGTGCAATATTTTCACTTATGCGACAATTAAAAAATCAAAATTGCACACTCTACTCACCAATATATTTAGAGTATAAAAAATCAGTACTTCTCAATAAAAAAAAGATTACTCTCATCGATAGATTCAATCAACTAGATGCAACCGTTGAGGAAAATTCTTTAGTCGTGTTTGTCAATCCCTCTACACCAGATGGGAAATATTATGATTTAGAAACGCTTTTTTTGAAATGGTGTAGTAAAAATTGTACTATCATCATTGATGAATCCTTTTTGGAATTTACGACAAAGAAAAGTGCAATCTCTCTTCTTTCAAAATATGATAAATTGTATATTGTCAAATCTATGACGAAATTTTTTAGTTGTGCTGGGGTTAGATTTGGGATGGTTATCTCTTCAAAAGAGAATATTGCAAAATTAAAACAAGAAGAACCACTTTGGAAAATATCAGCATTTGATAGTCAATTTATCACAAATATTTTAGAGGATAAGAATTTTTACCTTCAAACAATCAAGGAGAATACAAAAGCAAAAGAGTATCTTCAAAAAATACTAAGTGAGTCAAATATTATTAAGAAAATCTATGAAAGTGATGCAAATTTTTTCTTAGTGGAACTTGTAGATATAAGTGCAAAAGAGTTTCAAGAGAAGTTAATCCCTTTTGGGATTATGATTAGAGATTGTTCAAATTTTGATTTTTTAAATGAAAAATTTGCACGGATAGCTGTAAAAAGTATGGTTGATTTACAGCGATTTAAAAAGGCACTTGATGTGTTTTGAACTCACTTTTTTTGCCTATCTAAGTGATAGAATATTTGGGGAATTTAGCTTTATCAAACAATACAAACATCCTGTTGTTTTTATGGGAGAATTTATAAAATGGTTTGAAGAGAGATTTTATCAGAAAAGTGTTTTAAGGGGATTTTACCTTACTTTTTCACTTCTTTGTATCGTTTTTGGTATAAGTTATTTCATTGCATATTTTATATCAAATATTTATATTTTAGCTCTTATTGCTTCAAGTGGGATAGCTTCAAAAATGCTCTATGAAAGTGTAAAAGATGTGATGACAAATCCGCAAAACATCAAATATCTTGTAAGTAGAGATACTGGGAATCTCACCCAAAATGATATAAATAAAGCTGCAATTGAAACCTATGGAGAAAATCTAAGTGATGGGGTAATTGCTCCACTTTTTTATCTTTTTTGTTTTGGAATCGTTGGGCTTTTTCTCTATAAAGCTATCAATACACTTGATTCTATGGTGGGATATAAAAATGAAAGATATGAAAAGTTTGGCAAAGTTTCGGCAAAACTTGATGATGTGGCGAACTATATTCCATCGCGTCTCACAGCAATTTTGATAAGTTTACTCTTTTGGAATTTTGACGCATTAAAAAGATTTTACAGCTTTGGAAAACTACACGATAGTCCAAATGCAGGGCATCCTATCTCAGCACTTGCCCTTTGCCTTGGGGTAAAATTAGGTGGAGACACCTCTTATGAAGGAAAGATAAAACATAAGCCCTATTTTGGGGATGGAGGAGAGCAAATAAGCTCAAACAATATAGAAGAAGCATTGCTTCTTAGAGATAGATTTGATATCTTGATATTGACTCTATTTATACTATACACAACAATTTAAAGGAAAAAGAATGATTAAAAATATTACAGGGAAAAAAGATTTTATTGAAAATTTAAGGGGCAAAAGTGCTACTTTTCTTTTAGCTCTAAGCAATACACAAACGG
>CALMBI010000223.1 GCA_937860115.1 uncultured Arcobacter sp.
TTTCTCTTATTCTTGAGAAATTTTCAAAAATTGCACTTCAGATTTAAATTTTGGAGTTCAGTACAATATGTGTTAAATTAAAGATAGTAGAAAGGAATAAATGAAACAAAAAGTAATTTTATTTGATTTGGATGGAACGTTGATAGATAGTACAGAAGCCATTTTAACTTCTTTTTATCATAGTTTTCAAGTGAAAAATTATCCATTTAAAGGTAATGATGAGGATATAAAAAGTTTGATTGGATATCCGCTAGATGTAATGTATGAATCTTTAGGGATTCCAAAAGCAGAAGCGATGAGTTTTGTGGATGAATATAAATCACATTATAGAGAGATCTCAATAGGGATGACAATATTATTGGATAATGCAAAAGAATCAGTAGAGCTTGCTTCAAAAAATGCAAGGCTTGGAGTTGTTACAACAAAAACAACTAGATATTCAATACCACTACTAGAATCAATGGGTATCATGCAATATTTTGAATGTATTATTGGGCGACAAGAAGTAGAAAATCCAAAACCACATCCAGAACCAATATTAAAAGCTATGGAAATGATGAAGATAACTCAAGATAATTTTGATATTTATATGATTGGAGATACAAAACTTGATCTCATAGCAGCAAAAAAAGCAGGTATTAAAAGTGTTGGAGTCTTATGTGGATACGGTAAAATAGAGGATTTGAGTCAATATACAGAGTTAATTGAACCAAACGCTTTACAAGCTGTAAAAACTATAATTAATCAAAAAAACTAAAGCATAATGTAAGTTGCTTTAGCTTAAAATTGGTCAAGTAATAATTTATATTTTTAATTTATTCAATGAGTTTATTTATACGAAGGAGAAAAAATGCTAGAGATTAGATGGCATAGTAGAGCCGGACAAGGTGCTGTTACTGGAGCGAAAGGTTTAGCAACTGTTGCAGCTGAAACTGGTAAGGAAGTACAAGCATTTTCATTTTATGGTTCAGCAAAAAGAGGTGCGGCGATGACTGCATACAATAGAATTGATGACAACAAAATTTTAAATCACGAAAGATATATGTGTCCAAGTTATGTATTTGTTATAGATCCTGCATTAGCATATACAGATAATATTACACTTGATTGTGATGAAAATACTAAATATATTATCACTACGCATCTTACTGATAAAAAAGAACTTATCAGCCTGATCCCTGCATTGCAAGGGAAAGAAGATAATGTATTTATCTTAGATTGTTTAAAAATTGCAAAAGAAACTATCGGTAGACCAATACCAAATACACCTGCACTAGGTGCATTTATTAAATTATCTGGAATGTTAGATATCGAAGATTTTAAAGTAGCTTTGAAAAAAACACTTGGAAAATTACCAGAAAAAATAAAAGAAGCAAATATGTTAGCTATCCAGCGTGCATATGATGAAGTAAAATAGAGATAGGAGAATAAAAAGATGGCAAAAGAAAAAGACTTATCAACTAGAGTTGTACCAACTTTAGGTGGAGTGACTGCTCCTAAATCTATTTGGGAAATGGGATGGGATGAATTAGTACCAGGTGCTGCTTGTTACTCTTTTGAGCAAGAGATTGATCACACTGTCGTAAACGTGCAGCCTGAAAATAGATTATATTCAGAAACAAACTCAATGAATAAATATGTTGGTGACTGGAGAGTTATTAAACCAGTTTGGAATGTAGACCTTTGTATTGACTGCCAAAACTGTTGGTTATATTGTCCAGATAGTTCAATTATCTCAAGAAATAAAGAGATGGTTGGTGTTGATTATGATCACTGTAAAGGATGTGGTATTTGTGTAGAGGTTTGTCCTACAAATCCAAAATCACTTATTATGTTTAGTGAAACAGTAAAAAACGAAGATGCTCTTACACAATGGCCAACTAAAGATACAAGCAAACCAGATACAAATGAGAAAGGTGAATAATTAATGTTTAGAAATAAAAGATCAATGGAATTAAATACAGTAGAAGTATGGGATGGAAATGTTGCAAATGGTCAAGCATTAAGACAAGCTGGTGTTGATGTTGTTGCAGCTTATCCTATTACACCTTCAACTGGTACAGTAGAAGCTTATGCTGCTCATCATGCAAATGGATATGTAGATGGTGAGTTTGTTATGGTTGAGTCTGAGCATGCTGCAATGTCAGGATGTATTGGTGCCTCCGCAGCTGGTGCTAGAGCAGCAACTGCTACTTCATCACAAGGTCTTGCACTTATGGTTGAGACACTTTATCAAGCATCTGGTATGAGAATGCCAATCGTACTTTGTATGATCAATAGAGCACTTGCAGCACCATTAAATGTAAATGGTGACCACTCTGATATGTATCTTGCAAATCAATGTGGATGGATCTCTATTGATGCGTGTACTCCAGAAGAATCATACGATTTAGTATTATGTGCATTTAGAATTGGTGAACATAAAAATGTAAGACTTCCGGTTATTGTAAATCAAGATGGATTCTTAACATCACATAAAGCACAAAATGTAAGACCACTTAGTGATGAAGTTGCATATAACTTTGTTGGTGATTATCAAGAAGTTAACTCATTATTAAATTTTGATAAACCAGTAACGCATGGTGTACAAACTGAGTCAGATTGGCATTTTGAACACAAAGCTAGACAACACGATACAATGATGAAAGCACCAAAAGTTATTGAAGAAGTATTTGAAGAATATGCAAAAATTTCAGGTAGAAAATATAATATGATTGAAACTCATATGGTAGAAGATGCAGATGTTGTGATTGTTTGTTTAGGTACAACATATCAAACAACTCAAATGACAGTTGATAAATTAAGAGCGGAAGGTAAAAAAGTTGGATGTATGATGCCAAGAGTATTTAGACCAACTCAATTAGAAAGTTTTGCTAAAATCTTAAAAAATGCAAAAGCAGTTGTATGTATGGATAGATCTGCTCCAGGTGGGCAAACAGGTTTACTTTACAATGATGTAGCTGCTGCATTATTTAATACGTCATCAAGACCACTATTATCAAATGTTATTTATGGTTTAGGTGGAAGAGATATCAATATTGAAAACTTAACATCAGTATTTAATCATGCGCTAGACGAAGTTGCAAATGGAAAATTAAATGGTGCTATCCAACGATTTGTTGGTGTTAGAGGACCAGAATTAAAATATTACAGTGTAGAGGAGTAGAAGATGAGCTGCGGTATAAATGGTGGTTGTTTACCACAAGGAAATAAAGAGATTAAGAACCTAAAAGCATTCTCAACAGCTGCTGAGAGATTTGAAGGTGCTCACGTTCTTTGTCCAGGATGTGCTCACTCTATTATCGTTAGAGAAGTTTTAAATGCTACTAATGACAATATGGTAATTGGTTCAAGTACAGGATGTCTTGAAGTTTGTACGGCTATCTATCCACATACGAGTTGGGATAGTTCATGGATCCATATCGGATTTGAAAATGGTTCTACTGCAATTGCTGGTGCTGAAGCAGCAAATAAAGCTCTAAGAAATAAAGGGAGAATCAATCCAGAAACACCACAACCAAAATTTGTGGCATTTGGTGGAGATGGAGCTACTTATGATATCGGATTTCAATGGATAAGTGGATGTTTTGAAAGAGGACATAACATGATGTATGTTTGTTTAGACAATGAAGTTTATGCAAACACAGGTGGTCAAAGAAGTTCTTCAACTCCTATTGGAGCTAGTGCTACAACAAGTCCAGCTGGATCACACTCTTATGGTGAGAAAAAAATGAAAAAAGATATGATGTCAATTATGGCTGCACATGGTGCACCATATGTTGCTCAAATCGCTCCAAACAAATGGAAAGATATGGTTAAAAAAATCCAAAAAGGATTTGAGGCAAATGGACCTGTTTATATCAATGCAATGTCTGCTTGTACAACTGAGTGGAAATTCTTAGAACACCAAACAATTGAAGTATCAGACTTAGCAACTGATTCTTTAGTTTTCCCATTATATGAGATTATTGATGGAAGAGAATTAAATATCACATATAGACCAAAAAATATTGTTCCTGTTAGAGATTATTTAGGAGCGCAAGGAAGATTTAAACACTTATTCAAACCAGAAAACGAGTACTTAATTGATGAGTGGCAAAAAAGAGTAGATAGAGATTGGGAATATCTACAAAGAAGAGAAGAAGCTAGAGTATAATTTAGCTTTTGGAATTTTAATAAAAAACCTCGATTATGATCGGGGTTTTTTTTATGGTTGAAAATTACACAAATAATAAAAACAATTACAAAAAAGGAAAAAAATGAGCGAAATTAAAAATGTTACAGTAAAAAAAGAAGCTAACGTATACTATGATGGAAAAGTAACAAGTAGAGCTATTACATTAGAAGATGGTAGTATTCAAACATTGGGGATCATGTTGCCAGGAGATTATACATTTGGTACAGCTGAGGCTGAGATTATGGAGATAATGAGTGGTGAATTAGATATAAGGTTGCCTGGTGAAGAGTGGAAAACACTCAATACCCCAGAAACATTTAGCGTACCAGCAAATTCATCTTTTGATCTTAAAATTAAAACTGTAACTGATTATTGTTGTAGTTATATTAAATAAAATCATCAAAAAAGTGAAAAGTGATACTAAGTACTACCAACCAATAAAACTCTAAAAAAGAGGTTATAGCTTTATGCTAGTTCAAGACAGGACTTTGAAGGCTTGCTACTGCAAGTCAAAAAGTTCTAACGAAGCAA
>CALMBI010000224.1 GCA_937860115.1 uncultured Arcobacter sp.
CACAGATCCCTTTAACAGTAGGAAAACGAAACTGCATAGAATTTAAAATCTTAGAAGTTGGTGAAGAGATCGAGATCAATGGAATCACTCTCAAAACAATAAAAACTGAACACACCCATTCAAGTTGTGGTTATGTGATCACTAAAAATGAATATGCCACACTTTTCACAGCTGATACTTACAAATCTATAAACATTTGGAATGAAATCAATACGAATCCACTCATTAAATCTTTAATCATTGATGTTTCATTTCCTTCTATTTTAAATAAACTTGCATTTGATAGTAAACACCTGACCCCTCAACTTTTAGATGAAGAGATCAAGGAGCATCTTAGAAGAGATGACCTTACGATCTTTATTAATCATCTTAAACCGATATTTTTAAATGAGATCAAAGATGAGATCAAAACTCAATACCCAAATCTCTTGCGAGGTGGAACGATCTTAAATGATGGAGAGGTACTCAATCTCAAAACTTGCGAAATCAAAGAGAATCTTTCTCGAACACAACTTGATAAAATCTATATCGATCAACTTATCGATATAGGATACTCGCTTACAAGTGAAACGAACTTTGATGTATTGTTGGAAAAAATACTACTTGGAGCAAAAAAACTTTCTAATGCAGATGGAGGAACACTCTATCTTCTCAGTGAAAATGAGATCGATCTTGAATTTACAGTCGTGCAAACAGATTCACTAGGGATCAAGATGGGTGGAACATCTGGAAAAATAACATGGCCAAATGTGAAACTCTACAATGAAGATGGGGATGAAAACTATGAGCAAGTGGCTGCTCTTTGTGCACTTACGGGGCAACTGATCAATATTGAAGATGTCTATTTTGCAAAAGATTTTAATTTTGAAGGGACAAAGAAATTTGATGCAGGAACTGGATATCGAACAAAATCGATGCTCGTTGTTCCTATGAGAAACCATGAAAATAAGGTGATAGGTGTTTTGCAACTTCTTAATAAACACAATGAAACCAATGAGATTATTGAGTTTTCAAAAGATGATGAAAAGCTAATCCTCTCTATGTCTTCTCAAGCTGCTGTATCGATCTCTAACAATAGACTAATCGCTGGCTTAGAAAAACTTTTGATGGATTTTATTAAATCAACTGCAGATGCGATTAGTGAAAAATCAAAATACACAGGTGGTCAT
>CALMBI010000225.1 GCA_937860115.1 uncultured Arcobacter sp.
GTAAATTTAAATCTTTTGGTTGTGGAACAGCTATCGCTTCAAGTGATGCTATGGCTGAGCTTTGTATCGGTAAAACAGTTGATGAAGCGATCCATATTACAAATACAGAGGTAGAACAATTTTTAAGAGATGATGATGATACTCCAGCAGTTCCTCCTCAAAAAATGCACTGTTCTGTTATGGCATATGATGTTATTATTGAAGCTGCTGCTCAATATAAAGGTGTTGAAAGAAGTACTTTACAAAACCAAGATATTGTATGTGAATGTGCAAGAGCGACAAAACAAGATATTATCAATGCAATTAAAACTTATGATTTAAAAACGGTAGAAGAGATAGGGTTACAAACTAAAGCTGGAACTTATTGTAAATCATGTATTAGACCAGGTGGACATGAAGAGAAAGATATCTATTTGGTAGATATACTTAAAGAAGTAAGAGAAGAGATGGAGCAACATAAACTTACAGAAGCTGCCAATACTACCGCAACTGGTGAAAATGCTTTTGATAAAATGACTATCGTTCAAAGAATTAAAGCAGTAGATGCAGTGATTGATGAGTATATTAGACCAATGCTTATTATGGATGGTGGAAATATGGAGATCATTGATATTAAAGAGAATCTTCCATATTATGATATCTATATCAGATACCTTGGTGCTTGTGGAAGCTGTGCAAGTGGAAGTACAGGGACACTTTATGCAATTGAATCAACATTAAAACATAAAGTGGATGAGAATATTAGAGTTTTACCAGTGTGAAACTCTTTGTATTTTTAGAAAAAAAAGATATAAAAAAAGCCTCCGATATTTTCGGAGGCTTTTTTAGTTTATGAGAAAAATTTATTTAGTACCTAAATATTCTACAACAGATTCGTAAAGTGCTGGGATATCTGTTTTCCCAACAAAATCATCTACACCAATAGAGATCATTTTATTTTTGATAGCAGCTGTTGTCATACTAGAATTTATTATAATAGGAATATGAGAAAGATCAGAAGTCCCTTTGATAAATTGAGCAACTTGAAAACCATCAGTTCCAGGCATCTCAATATCAGAGATAACACATCCAACATCTTGCGGATTGACGTGTTTTAATCTTTCAACTAAATCGGTTCCATTATGAAAAATTTCATACCTAGCTTCAATTTTTTTGAAAAATGATATTAAAATTTCTCTAGCAACTTTACTATCTTCAGCAGCTAAAATAATTTTTTTATTATTTACTGGTCTATCGATATATTTATCAAGTTGTGTTTGACCATCATCAGTCCATCCAATATCTACAAGAAGTTGTTCTGCATTAAATACAGTACATAGTTTTGTTTGTTTGTTCACTTCAACATAAGTTGTATAAGTAACTTTTGCATTTTGTTCTTCATTGTTGATAAGTTCAGCTGTAGTTTTTTCAACGATATCAATAACATCTTTGACTAAAAAACCAATTTGATGATTATTGAATTCACAAAAAATAATTAATTTATATTGATCAACAGGAAGAGCAGGTGAACCAAGCCATCTATCAAGATTTACAAGGGTGATAGGTACACCTCTAATTGTTGCAATACCTTGGATAATATCATTATCTGTAGGTGTATCTGTAATGCTTACTTCTTCTGTAATAATAAACGCTTTGATTTTAGCTATGTTGATAGCATAAATATTCCTTTTACCTGTATAAAAAACGGCAAGTTGTTGTACGTTTCTAAGGTGAGCCCGTGTTAGCTGTTCAACACTGTTACTAACTCCACTCATATTATTTTTCTCATAAATGTAATTTTGATAAATTCTATCTTTTGTTTACTTAAACAATTCTCTAAAAAGCACAAAAGATGTGTTAAGTTTTATTTTTTTATAGCTTGAAGTGAAGTTATTACATCATCTAAATTTGCTAAAGGAATATGTACTTTCCACTCTATATCAGCACCATTTAAACAGATTGCGATACTTGCAACAGTGTCACTCCCTTTGCCATAAGGTTCATCAAGTGTAGTTACACTAATAAAACCTTTTGAACTATTTGCCAATGGGATAATTTTTGTTTCATTTGTCATGATATACTCCTTTATTAATCTTGTAAAATTTTATCTGTTATTTGTTTAACACCATCTTTTTTTATCATGTTAATCAAACTTTTACTTATAGTTTCAAGATCAGCTTTAAAGATATCATCAAGTAGTTTTGGATCTAATTGATTTTGTAAACTCAAAAAGCAAAGTTTGTTATCTAAAAGAAACTTAGCGTTAAAATATTGGTGATTGAGGCTTGCGTATGGATAAGGAATAAAAAGTGTTGGAATACCTAAAGCACATAATTCCCACAGTGAACTTGCACCACTTCTACTTACTGCAAAATCAGCTTTATCCATATGCGATAAAATATTTTTATCAAAATCGAAAACGACCGCATCTATATTATTTGTTTCATAAAATGATTTGCATTTTTGAAGATCATTTTTACCAGTTTGATGGATGATTGTTATATTTTTTTCTTTGAGTATTGGAGCTATTTGCATAGCAAAATTATTAATAGCTGTAGCTCCTTGTGAACCACCTAAAAAAATAATAGTTTTTATCTCTTTACGCACCTTCTGATGATCAAAAAACTTTGGATTGATTGGGTAATCTTTAATTGGTGAATTTTGATCATAAGAGCTAAAAACTGCTTTTGCATATTTTGATGTGATTTTATTGAGGTTTCCCATAACAGAATTTTGCTCATGGATAAATAGTTCACGTCCACCTATAATAGCACCAAAAGAAGCACTAGCTGCACTAAATCCACCAACACTAATAACTTTTTTTACGCCATATTGGTTCATAATATCTCTACAATAAAAAGCCTCTTTGATGATTTTGAAAAGTGAAGCAAATTTTCCAAAAAAGCTTTGATTGACTACACCTTTGGTTTCTAAAAAATATTTAAGTTCAATCTTTTCATAGTTGGCAAACCAATCTTGATCAGCACCTTTGGTTGAACCTATAAAGATCACTTTGTATCCACGCTCATAGAATTCATCAATAAGACTTCTAGCTACTGCTAAATGCCCTCCAGTTCCACCACCTGTTACTATAATATAATTATTTTTTTCCATTTTTCCCCTCATATATTTCCCAAATGCACTCTTCTTCTAAAGTTGGTCTATTTTGCAAGACATCAAATGGAGCATACTCCTCTTTATAACCCATACTATAATGATCTTTTAGCCAATACCCTAAAAACATATAGGGTATTTTTGATAGTTTTGCCATACTTAATTGGATCAAAATAGAAAATTTCCCCAAAGATCTTTCTTGATACGCATGATCATAATAACAATAGATTGCAGAGATCCCATTTTCCAAAACATCACTTAGAGCAACACAAATCAATTTATCATCTAAAAAATATAATATTTCTTTCCCATAAGTAGTTGCACCATCTACATAAGATGCTTGGTACTCTTGTGGTGTAATATGATTTTGTGACCAATCTTTTTTTTCACTCATAAAGGCATGGTATTTATTAAATAGATTGAGATGTTCGATACTGATTGTTGGTTTTTGAATATAAATTTTAAGATCTTTGTTTTTGTTTAGTATTCTTTTGTGTGATGATGTAAATTTAAAATTTTCAACATCTATTCTGATAGTTTTGCACTCAAAACAATTTTTGCATTCAGGTACAAAATGGACAAACCCAAATCGTCTCCATCCACGCTCTATCATTTTGTAATGAGTTTCATCATTACAATGAGGCATATATTTGTATCTGATATCTGAGAGTCTATCATCTATATAAGAACACTGTTTATCTTCTTCAAATAATTCGCTAATTTTTGGGTATTCGTTCATATTGATATTATATCAAAAGTGTTATAATGTTTTCTAATTGCAAAAGTAAGGATAACTAGAATAGATCGTTTACTATTGAGATTAGCCAAAATAATTAATAAAATTTAGAAAAAATAAAAGGAGATATTTTGAATATAATAGATGAAACATTAGAACATTTAAAATTAAGTAACTGCAATACAGATGGAACTTTTTTTCAAGCTGTTAAAGAGGTTTTAGAGTCAATTTCACCACTTATTGAATCAGATAAAAGATACCAAGAGAATTCAATTGTAAAAAGATTAGTTGTTCCAGATCGACAGATCCAATTTCAAGTGAGTTGGCTTGATGATAATAATCAAATTCAAGTAAATAATGGATACAGAGTACAATTTAATAATGCCCTTGGGCCTTATAAAGGTGGACTTAGATTTCATCCAAGTGTGAATAGTGGAATTTTAAAATTTCTAGGATTTGAACAAATTCTCAAAAACTCACTTACCGGACTTTCAATGGGTGGAGCTAAAGGTGGAAGTGATTTTGATCCAAAAGGAAAATCAGATGCAGAAGTGATGAAGTTTTGTAGATCTTTTATGATGGAACTTCAAAAATATATTGGAGATAGAACAGATGTTCCAGCTGGAGATATAGGTGTTGGAGCAAGAGAGATTGGATATCTTTTTGGAACTTATAAAAATATCACTTCAAAATATGATGGTGTTTTAACAGGTAAACCATTCTTTTTTGGTGGTAGTTTGATGAGACCTGAAGCAACTGGATATGGTGTAGTTTATTTTGCAAAAGAGATGTTAGAGATTGAACATAAAAAACCTCTTTTAGGGCAAGTGTGTACAGTCAGTGGAAGTGGAAATGTTGCAATCTATACAATCGAAAAATTAAGAGATCTTGGAGCTATCCCTGTGACTTGTAGTGATAGTAAGGGTTTTATTTATGATAAGCGAGGAATTAATGTTGAGCTTTTAAAAGAGATAAAATTCCAAAAAAGAGCTTCTTTGGAACTCTATCTTGAAACATATAAAAGTGCAGAGTATGTCAAAGTGGAAGATTATGCAGAGGATTCTCATGGAGTGTGGAATATTCCTTGTTACGCTGCGTTTCCATGTGCAACACAAAATGAATTGTCTTTAAATGATGCAAAAAATCTTATTGCAAATGGTGTAGAGATTGTAACTGAAGGTGCAAATATGCCAACAACCCCAGAAGCAACACTTTTATTTCAAAAAGAGGGAGTTGTATTTGCACCAGCAAAAGCAGCGAATGCAGGGGGAGTTGCGGTGAGTGGATTTGAAATGAGTCAAAATGCTTCTATGCAACGATGGACTTTTGAGGAAGTTGATCTTAAATTGCAAGAAACAATGAGACAAATATCGAAAAAAGTTGCACTTACGGCTAAAGATTATGGGGTTGAACGAAATTATGTTGATGGAGCAAATATTGTAGGATTTAAAAAAGTTGCAGACGCTATGATTGCAGAAGGAATATAAAGTTTTTATTGGTTGGTAGTACTTGGGATATTTTTTAAACAGTTTTATTTTTCAAGAAAAGATATAATGAGCATAAAACAAGGGGGTTTCAAAGTTTATGAAATCCCTATTTTGATTTTAATGAATAAAAAAAAGGGTTATTGTGGAAGATTTAGCATTGCAAATTGAGGAGCTTATTTCAAAAAATAGTTCAGATTTTGAGATAGCAAAAATAATAAAAACAGCGATCAAAGGGTATCTTTCTTCACTCGATGAGATTTTTAATGATACACAAGGGAAAGATTTTTTTGTAAAACATACAAAAACAATTGATAACTTTATTAAGATTTTATATCGATATTTGTTACGAAAACATTTTGGTGATTTTTTACCAATGAGCAACACTATCCCAATCACTCTTATTGCACTTGGAAGTTATGGAAGAGAGCAACTGTGTGTTTATAGCGATATTGATATTATGGTGCTTTACAAAGATATCAAAGGGTTTAATCTCAAACCGATTATGGAAGAGTTGATGATTTTAGCTTGGGATAGTGGGCTCAAACTTGGATCACGTGTTCATGAGATTGATGAGGTAGTGAGTGCTGTTCGAACAGATATTACGATTAAAACTTCAATCATCGAATCAAGATTTATTTATGGTTCCAAAATTCTTTGGTATGGATTTCAAAATAAACTCTCTATCATCCAAAAAGAGTTACAAAAAGAGTTTGTTTTAGAAAAACTTTCTGAACATAAATCAAGACTGTTAAAATATCCATTGAAAATGGAACCAAATATTAAAGATGGGTATGGAGGTATGAGAGAGTCCAATATGCTTTTTTGGATGGGAAATATCAGATATGGAATCAAAACGACAAAAGATATGATAGGGATCCATTTTAGTGATGGTGAATATAAAGTATATCGAAGCTCTTTAGAGTTTGTTTTTCGTGTACGAAATGCATTACACTTGATCGCAAAGAAAAAACTCGATACAGTTAATTTTGATATTTTGCCAGAACTCTCTACAAGGCTTGGGTTTGTCCATACTCAAAAGCTTACAAAAGAGCGACAGTGTATGGAGAAGCTTTTTGAATCGCTTCACAGTATCCATTCTTTTAGTAGTGTGATGGTCAAAAAGATTGTCAGACAATATCTATTTGAACAATCTAATATTAGTGAATTGAGAACAAAACGATACAAAAAAGATCTTTTTTTGTGTGATGATCTTCTCTACACATCTTTTAATCGTAAACCAAAAACACTTTATGATCTTGTCAAAGAGCTAAACGAACTTCCTGCAACGATTAAAAAATTTGACAACTCCTATATTTATTTTGCAAAGAAAACGATTCTTCCATCAACTCTTTCGCAAAAAGTGAAACAGCAAATTAAAATATTATTAGAAAAAGAGAACCTGCATCCAATTGTAAAGATGCTTTATAAAGCTGATCTATTTAAAGTGATTATCCCATCAGTGAAGATGATCACAAATCAACCACAATTTGATGGATATCATATCCATCCTGTTGATATTCATACGATTAAAGCATTGTGGCATATCAATAATATCAAAGATCAAAATGTTCTTGATATCTATAATCAACTCTCAAAAGCTAATAAATCACTCCTTAATCTTTTAATATTATTTCATGACATTGGAAAAGGGAGAAAAAAAGATCATCATATCGTAGGACAAGATCTATTCAAAAAATTTGCTAAGTTTATCAATCTGAGTGAAGCAAATACACTTCTTGGTGCTCGAGTGATCAGGTACCATAATATGATGTCTATGACAGCAACTAACGAGGATATCTATTCTCAAAAAGTGATTTTAAATTTTACAGCACTCTTGCAAACAAAAGAAACACTTGATTTGCTTTATTGCCTTACATATTGCGATATTAGTTCTGTTGGACCAAATGTCTATAAAAGTGCTACTGCTAATCTTTTAAGACAACTTTATATACAAAGTGTAAGAAGTTTTGAAAATGAAGGCTTACTCAAAGATAGTGCAAGAAGAATTCAAAAAGAAAATACAATCAAAAACAATAAAGATTTTCAAACACTTGATTTTAAAATGCAAAAGAAAATACTTCAAATTGAATCAACACAACTTTTTTTGATGTACAAATCATACGATATCATCGCACTTGCCCTCAAAGCAAAAGATGTTGAAACTTACTCATATGAGATTGAAAACAATGATGCTTTGGTGATCAAACTTATAAGAGTCAATCCACTCAATCTCGGATATCTTCTTGGGAAATTAAGCTTTTTAGATTTAGCTAGTATGGATATTTTCAAATTGTATGATGGGAAGAAATATTTTGAGATACGATTTGGGAGCAAAGTAGATGAGGGTGATCTCCTTTTTGTTGAAGAGATCCTTGCGAATTCTTTTGATATGAGTAGAAGATTTACTCATAAAAAACCGATTATCGCACGAGAAGATATCACGATAGATTGTAATCACAGAGATGAATTAGCACAACTAAAGATTGAGACGAAAGATCAAAAAGGTCTTTTTGCCTATATTGCCCAAGTTTTTGATGATTTTAATATAGAGATAGAGAGTGCAAAAATCCACTCTATTAGAGGAAAAGTAAACGATCTTATTTTGATAGAAAAAAATGGAAATTTTTGTGTCAATGAAGAGAAAATACTTGATCTTTTGACATAAGTCTTTTTTCCTAATTCTGAAATGATTATATTAACACTATTAAAAGTTATTTGTCTGAAATTTCAAAGAAAATTTTACGCAAATTCAAATATAATCAAACATTATTTTGATTGGATTTTTTTATGACAAAAATATTACTTTTATGTATTTATTCCCAAAATGAACTTTTGCAAGTTGTCCTCAATATCTTAAATAATGCAAAAGATGCCCTCAAAGAGTTTCGATTAGAGGATCGAAAAATATTTATAACTATATATCAAGAAGAGAATAATGCAGTGATCTCTATCAAAGATAATGCAGGTGGAATCCCAGAGAAGCTATTGCCAAAAATATTTGATGCATACTTTACAACCAAACATCAATCGCAAGGGACAGGCCTTGGACTTTATATGAGTTATCAAATTATTACGAATAGATTTGGAGGAATGATTGATGTTATCAATGAAGAGTATCTTTATCATGGTGCAAAATATAAAGGTGCAAATTTTAAAATAATCATACCACTTGGATAATTTTAGGTTACCATTAATTTTTATTTGGCATTAGTTTGGTATAATCCTCCTTTTTATAAATAAATTCGATATTTACAACAGGAGAACACATAATATGTTATATACATGCGGACATAAAATACCAGATAGTGATAGTATCATCGGAGCAATCGCGATGGCTTATCTTCAAAAAGAGCTAGGTCATGAAACAAAAGCAGTAAGACAAGGGGATATCAATCCTGAAACTGCTTATATCTTAGAAAAATTTAATCTTCCTGAGCCTGAACTCAAAACTTCGTTTGCTGGATGTGATCTATTTATGGTGGACTACAACAACTATACAGAAGGTCCAGATGATTTAAAAGATGCAAATCTGGTAGGAATCGCAGATCATCATAAACTTGGTGGGCTTATCACTTCAGCACCACTTGAAGTGTGGATACGACCTGTCGGATGTTCAAATACAGTTATCAAAGAGATGTTTGACTATTATGGAATAGCTATTCCAAAAGATTTAGCTGGTGCTATGATGTGTGCGATTTTGAGTGATACAGTTATCTTTAAATCACCAACTTGTACAAAAATCGATACAAAAATTTGTAAAGAGTTAGCTGCAATCGCTGGAATTGAGGATTTTAAATCTATCGGTATGGAGATGTTTAAAGTAAAATCTCAAGTAGAAGGTGTTCCAACGAGAGAGCTTGTAAAAAGAGATTATAAAAACTTTGATATGTATGGACATAAAGTTGGAATTGGACAACTTGAAGTTGTAGATCTTTCTATTTTTGATAGTGTAAAAGATGAATTACTTGCAGATATTAAAAAACTAAAAGAGGAAGATGGAAACGATACAGTTTTACTTGTTTTAACTGATATTATCGCTATGGGTTCACAAATCCTTGTTGCTACAGACTCTCCAGATGTAGTGGAAAAAGCTTGGGATGTGAAAATTGAAAATGATCAATTTTGGCTCAAAGGGTGCCTTAGCAGAAAAAAACAAGTGGTTCCATTTTTAGAACCAGCATTTAAAAAATAATATATTTTATTTGATTTTTTATTTATAGGCGACTTTGCAATTTTTGGTTACCCAAAGTGAAGCCTTAGCGATAAATAAAAATATCAAATAAATTTCAATCTACAAATCAAAAAAACTCAAGAAGGACAGCTCTTGCAAAAATTTAAAAATCTATTATTAGTCACTTCAACTCTACTTGTATTTGGTGGCTGTGCATCAAAACAAGAAGAAGAGTACAACAAACCAGATGTTTATTGGTACAATAAAATGCTCAAAGAGATCTCACTCTATCAACTTGATAGTGCTGATGAGACATTTATATCACTTGAATCAGAACATAGACAATCCCCTTATCTTCCTTCAGCTACTATGCTGATCGGTATGGCACATATGGAAGATGAAGAGTATATTTTGGCTAATTATTATTTTGATGAGTATATTAAACGATTTGAAAAAAATGATAGTGATGGAAGGGTACGCTATCTGAAAATAAAATCAAAATTTTTAGCTTTCAAACAGCAATTTAGAGAGCAAAGATTGTTAGATGAAACGATTGATGAAGTGAGAAAGTTTAAAGTTGAATTTCCTAATTCATCATATATCCATCTTGTAAATGATATAGAAAGTAGACTTTTGATGGGAAAATCATCGCTTGATATAGAGATTGCTGATCTTTATAAAAGGATAGATAAACCACTTGCAAGTGAAGTGTATGAAGCACGAGCAAAAGAGAGTTGGGAAAACCAAAAAGATGTAGAAAAAGTTCATGTACCTTGGTATAGAGCAATATTTGAATAATATATAATAATTGGAGAAACTATGAATTTAAAAGATTACGACTCATTTCCTGACACTTTACCACTTGTTGTTGAGGATAATATGTTTTTATATCCTTTTATGATCGCTCCTATTTTTATAGAAGATGAAGTTGGACAAAAAGCTGTACAATATGCAATCGATCATAATAAACTTTTGGTAGTAGCTGTAAGTGTAGAGGGATTTGAAGGAAAAAGTGAAAAAGAGTTCTATGAAGTAGCTATTGCTGGAAATGTTATGAGAAAAGTATCTTTGCCAGATGGAAAGATAAAAGTGCTTTTTCAAGGACTAACAAAAGTAGAGATCAAAGAGATCAAAGGATCTGATCCTATGATGGTTCTTGTTGATCATCTTCCAAATCTTGAAGCAAATGAAAAAGAGGTCAATGCTGTTTTAGATATTTTAAGACAAAATGTAGTTGCTTTTTCAAAAGTAAATAACAAATTTCCTGTAGATTTAATCGCAACAATTAATGAAAATAATGATGCAAATCGTATAGCTGATCTTGTCTCTTCAGTACTTCGAATTACAAAAAAACAGTCATACGAACTTCTAAAAGAGACAAATATCGACAATAGGCTTTATAGTATCATTGAAGTGATCAAAGATGAGATCGAAGCTATTAAGCTTAAAAGCGAGATCACTCAAAAAGTAAATAAAAAAATAGAAAAAACAAACAAAGATTATTTTTTAAAAGAGCAAATCAAAGCAATCCAAAAAGAGCTTGGTGATAATAACAAAGATGAAGAGGTTGAAGCTTTTAGAAAACAACTTGAAGATATTAAAGAGTTTATTGGGGCGGAAGGATATAAAGAGGTCAAAAAACAGATAGATAAGTTTGCTAGAATGCATAGTGAAAGTGGAGATTCTGCGATACTTCAAACTTATATTGAGCAAATTTTCGAGATACCATTTGGAAAGTTTGCCGATGATAAAATCT
The DNA here is from genome assembly GCA_937860115.1 of uncultured Arcobacter sp. Taxonomy (GTDB): domain Bacteria; phylum Campylobacterota; class Campylobacteria; order Campylobacterales; family Arcobacteraceae; genus CAIJNA01. The sequence continues at coordinate 11,244 of CALMBI010000225.1, forward strand.
CTGTCGATGATGTAGAAAAACAGCTTAATAGTGATCACTATTCACTCCAAAAAGCAAAAGATAGAATAAGTGAATATTTTGCGGTAAAAGAATACTTGATAGAAAAAGGGATTAAAGAATCATCAAATAACTCAACAGTACTTTGTTTTGTAGGACCTCCAGGGGTTGGAAAAACATCTTTGGCTAACTCTATTGCAAGTGCATTAAAAAGACCACTCTCACGAATAGCTCTTGGTGGACTTGAAGATGTAAATGAACTTCGAGGGCACAGAAGAACTTATGTGGGAGCGATGCCTGGACGACTTATCTCTGCACTTGTAACTGCTACTAAAATGAATCCTGTGATTGTTTTAGATGAGATAGATAAATTAGGGCAAAACCATAGAGGTGATCCAACTGCTGTGATGCTTGAAGTTCTTGATCCTGAGCAAAATAGTAAGTTTAGAGACCATTATGTTAATTTTGATATCGATTTGAGCCATTGTATTTTTGTTGCAACGGCAAATAATGTAGGAAAAATCCCAGCACCACTTCGAGATAGAATGGAATTTATCGAGATCAATAGTTACACTCCAAGTGAAAAATTTCATATTGCAAAAGAGTATTTGATACCTCAAGAATTAGCTAAACATGGACTTGCGAAGAAAAATATCAGCTTGAATGATGCAACTATTCATCTTATAATTGAAAAATTTACAAGAGAAGCAGGGGTTAGAAATCTTAGACGAGTATTTAATAAACTCTTTAGAAAAACGGTAAAAATGCTTATCAACGATAAAGAACTTACAAAAGTAACAATCAATAGTAAAAATATTGAGGAGTTTTTGGATAATCCAGTTTTTGAAATCGACCCAGCTGATAAGAAAAATAGTGTTGGTATAGTAAATGGACTTGCTTGGACTTCTGTTGGTGGAGATGTTTTAAAAATCGAAGCTGCAAAATTTGAAGGGAAAGGGGCTTTAAGTCTTACTGGAAATATGGGCGATGTGATGAAAGAGAGTGCAAAAATAGCTCATAGTGTGATTAAGGGACTAAGTGATAGTGGAAAACTCAAAGATGCACCTTTTAAAGATATCGATATCCATATGCATATCCCTGAAGGTGCTACACCAAAAGATGGACCAAGTGCAGGGATAGCGATGGCTCTTACAATCGCTTCAATTTTAAGTGGCAAAAAAGTCTATGCAAACTTAGCGATGACAGGTGAACTTACACTCACAGGAAAAGTGCTTCCAATTGGTGGACTTAAAGAGAAACTGATAGCTGCAAGTAAAGCAAATATGAAAAGGGCATTTATCCCACTTAAAAATTATAAAAGAGATCTAAAAGATATTCCAGAGGAAGTTTTAGCAACTATGGAGATTATCCCAGTGACTACAATTGAAGAAGTGCTCGATCTTGGTTTAGTAAAATAATGTTCAAAAACTAAAAGGTTTCTTTTAATGCAAGAGCAAGATGAGATAAAAAAAATAGAGATTAAAGATCTTAGAGTTGGAAGAACTCCAATGATGAGAATCAATAATTTTTATTCTCTTGCTACAATCTTAATTATGTCAGTTGTGCTAATATGGTATGTGAATTATGTTTTACCTGAACAAGAAAAGATCAAAATAAAAGAACAACAAGAAGTCAAATTAAAAGCTCAAGAACTTGCAGAGTATGAAAAACGTCAAGCTCAAATAGAACTTTCACAAAAACTTCATAAAGATCATAAAGAATAGTTATGACAAAACATACAGAACTTTTTACCCTCACAAATTTCATTATATTTATCACAGTTATTTGCTATTTTTTGCAAACAAATATTATGTATGGTGATATTTTATTTGGACTTAATCACTATTTTTTTACAGATCAACTTTACTACCAGATAGTTTCTACAATCTTTGCTCATGGAGGACTTGAACATCTTGCTATGAATATGATAGTGCTTTGGCAAATGGGAAATCTACTTGAAACTTATATAGGAAAATTACGATTTTTTCTACTTTATATCGTAGGTGGTGTTCTTACATCTATTGGAACACTTCTTTATATAGGATTGAGTGGTGAATTTATCAATGTTGTTGGAGCAAGTGGAGCTATTAGTGTGATTATGGGGTATTATGCACTCAAAGTCCCATCAGAGCGAAAAGGGATATTTGTATGGATTATACTTATCTCTTTTGTCCCTATCGCATTTGGTATGCCTGTTGCATGGTATGCACATTTGATTGGATTTGTTGTTGGTTTAGTGGCTGGATTTATTATATAAAGGATTTTTATGTACACAGTGATATTTATTTTGATACTCTTTTTGATCGCAATTTTTGGAACATTACTCTATTTCAAAACTCAAAAACAAAAACAAGCGATGTTAGAAGCTGGAACATGTCCTAGTTGTGGCAGTGAAAAAAAAAGATTTAGGGATGAGAGTTCTGGAATACTTTTTGAGGTATCTCCTATAGAATCACGGGTGCTTAAAAGTCATGGATGTAGCGGAATTGTGGAAATAGAGTATAGTTGCAAAGCTTGCGGACTCAAACAAATTCATAATAGTGTAGGAAGTGGATGTTGTTCAATTTAATACAATCACAAATGATCTATGGAACAGCTTGGAAAAAAGAGGCTACAGCAACTTTAGTAGAGATCGCTATTAAAGAAGGATTTCGAGCGATCGATACAGCTTGCCAGCCAAAACATTACAATGAAAAACTTGTAGGTGAGGGGATACAAAAAGCTCTAAATGGTTTAAATTTAAAAAGAGAAGATCTCTTTATCCAAACAAAGTTTACCCCAATCGGTGGACAAGATCCAAATAATATTCCATACGATAAAAATGAAACAATTGAAAATCAAATCAAAACTTCATTAGAAGTTTCAAAATCAAATCTCCAAACTCACTATTTGGATTCACTTCTACTCCATTCTCCAATATCGCCATATAGTGAACTCTTAAAAGCGTGGAGGTTTTTAGAATCGTTTGTGCACAATGGAGATGTGAAGCAGATAGGGATAAGTAATTGCTATGAGATGAGTTTATTTCAAAAACTTTATGAAGACGCAACAATCAAACCAAAAGTATTGCAAAATAGATTTTATGAAGCCACTTCATACGATAAAGAGCTTCGAGTTTTTTGCCTTGCAAATGATGTTGAGTATCAAAGTTTTTGGTCGCTTAGTGCAAATCCACATATTGTAAATTCAAAAGAATTACTTCAATTATCACAAAAATACCAAAAAAGCCCTGCGGTTATTTTTTATCGCTTTTTAGTTGAGATAGGGATAAGCCCACTCAATGGAACAACATCAGATATACATATGAAAGAGGACTTGAGTATTTTTAATTTTGTACTTGATAAGATAGATATAGAGATGATAGAAACATTGCTTTTATAGGAAGTAAAGATTTAAAATAGAACTAGATCTAATCTATAAATAAATCAGAAAAGGAGTTCTTGGATGGGAAAGTTAAAAGTAGTAACAAAAGTAAACTAACAAAACAAACCCCTATTTATAATAACTCTTAGTAACCTTTGGCTATAATCCCTCAAAATTATGAAAACAAGGTTAAAAGATGTTTGAAACAATTATAGGGCTTGAGGTTCATGCTCAATTAAATACAAAAACGAAATTATGGTGTGGATGTGCGACAAGTTTTGGAGCAACACCAAATACAAATGTTTGTCCAATTTGTTTGGGTCTTCCAGGAGCACTTCCTGTTTTAAATAAAGAAGCAGTGCATAAAGCAATAGCACTTGGTACTGCAATTAACGCAAAAATAAATCAAAAATCAATTTTTAATAGAAAAAACTATTTTTATCCAGACCTTCCAACAGGATATCAAATCTCTCAATTTGAAGTGCCAATCGTTGGGATGGGTGAAATTGTGATCGATTTTCCAGATGGAAGTAGCAAAACTATAGGGGTAACAAGAGCTCACTTAGAAAACGATGCTGGGAAAAATACACATGAAAAAGACTACTCAAAAGTTGACTTAAATAGAGCAGGAACACCACTTTTAGAAATCGTAAGTGAACCTGATATGAGAAGTGCTGAAGAGGCTGTGTTGTATCTAAAAAAACTTCACTCAATCGTTCGATATATCGATATAAGTGATGCAAATATGCAAGAGGGAAGCTTTAGATGTGATGTGAATGTATCTATCAGACCAAAAGGGGATACGAAGCTTTACACAAGATGTGAAATCAAAAATATGAATAGTTTTAAATTTATTGAAAAAGCTATCAAATATGAAGTAAATAGACAAATTGAAGCTTGGGAAGATGGTGTTTATGAAAAAGAGGTTGTTCAAGAGACAAGACTTTTTGATGTAGCTACTGGGGAAACAAGAAGTATGAGAGGAAAAGAGGATGCGGCTGATTATAGATATTTTCCAGATCCAGACCTTCTACCAGTTATCGTAACTGATGAGATGATTGCAGAATTTAGTCAAATTCCAGAACTTCCAGATGCTAAAAAAGAAAGATTAGTAAAAGAGTTTGGAATCCCTGTATATGATGCTGGAGTTATTTGTAGTACAAAAGAGATGGCAGCTTATTTTGAAGAGATGTTAGCTTGTGGGATAAGTGGAAAAGCTGCTACAACTTGGCTTACTGTTGAGCTTCAAGGAAGATTTAGCGAGGGGATTAATGTTACAACTTCACCTGTAAGTGCTAAGACTTTAGGGATTATCGTAAAAAGAATAGAAGATGGAACAATCAGTGGAAAAGCTGCAAAAGAGGTTCTTGACTACTTAATGGAAAATGATGCTGAAGTTGATGCTGTTATTGAAAAATTAGGGCTAAAACAAGTAAGTGATGATGGGGCTATTTTAGCTATGATTGATGAGATATTAGCAGCAAATCAAGATAAAGTAGCAGAATATAAAAGTGGAAAAGAGAAGATGTTTGCATTTTTTGTAGGTCAAACTATGAAAGCAAGTAAGGGTGCAGCAAATCCACAAAAAATAAATGAACTTCTTAAAGCAAGGTTAGCATAATGTTAAAAATAGGAATAGTTGGAGTTGGAACTGTTGGACAAAGTGTTTGTCAAATTTTGCAAGCAAATAAAGATATTATCACTGCACGTGCTGGGGTAGAGCTTGTTCCTGTAATTGGAGTTGTTAATGATATCTCTAAAAAAAGAGATGTATCTATTAAGCTTACTACAGATGCAGATGAGGTTTTAGATGATCCGACTATTGATATCGTAGTAGAACTTATGGGTGGAGTTGACAAGGCTTACGAAGTTGTTAAAAAAGCCCTTAAAAATGGGAAATCAGTTGTAACTGCAAACAAAGCACTCCTTGCATATCATAGATACGAGCTTCAAGAGTTAGCTGGAGAGAATCCTTTTGAATTTGAAGCGAGTGTTGCAGGTGGAATCCCTATCATCAATGCTCTTAGAGATGGACTTAGTGCAAATCATATTGTATCTATTTGGGGTATCTTAAATGGTACTTGTAACTATATGCTTACAAAAATGATAAAAGAGGGTGTAGCTTACGAAGAGGTACTTAAAGAAGCTCAAGAGCTTGGATATGCTGAAGCTGACCCTACATTTGATGTAGGTGGATTTGATGCTGCACATAAACTTCTCATCTTAGCAAGTATTGCTTATGGAATAGATGTAAAACCTGAAGATATTCTAATCGAAGGGATTCAAAATATCTCTACTGAAGATATCTATTTTGCAAAAGAGTTTAATTTTTCTATCAAACTTCTAACTATTGCTCAAATCAATAAAAACAACGAAGTAGAATTAAGAGTGCATCCAGCTCTTATTAGTAATGCTGATATGATTGCAAAAGTTGATGGTGTTATGAATGGGATTAGTGTACTTGGGGATAAAGTTGGAGAAACACTTTATATAGGACCTGGTGCTGGTGGTGATGCAACTGCAAGTGCTGTAATAGCTAACTTAATCGATATTGCACGAAAAGGGAAAGGGTCTCCTATGCTTGGGTTTAAAACACCATTAGAGGGTGGATTGAAGTTAGCACAAAAAGGGGATATTGAGACAAGATATTATCTAAGACTTCAAGTGGCTGATATTAGTGGAGTGTTAGCAAAAGTAGCTACAATCTTAGGAAATAAAAATATCTCTATCAAAAATATGGTACAAAAACCAATAGATGAAGCAAAAGCAAATCTTTTACTCTCAACTCATCTTTGCCAAGAGAAAGATATTAAAGAAGCTCTCAAAGTGTTAGAAGATGAGAAATTAGTCTTATCTCCGCCTGCAATGATTCGTATAGAAGAATAAAAATATTTTTTAGCTTCTATACAAAATATCGTATAGAAGCAAATCCATAGACATCTGTTTTTTCTAGTTTTTTTATTTGCTTATCTGAAATAATACCACCAAGAGCGATAATATCTATTGGATATTTTTTTACTACTTTTTCTAACTCCTCTAATCCTTTTGGTTCCCCTTTATTAGGTGATGGAAAGATTGGAGAGTAAGTTATAAAATCTACTTTTTGCTCAATCGCATTTTTAATATCCTCTTCACTATGACAGCTAATCACTACTTGTAAACCACTGTATTTTGCATATTGTATTTTATCAAATTGGGCTGAAGTGAGGTGAACACCATCTACTTTATATTTAATAGCAAGATCGACGTAGCTATTGATAAAGATAGTTTCTATATTTTCATTGCGACAAACATTGGTAAATATTGCTACAAGCTCTTCACTATTTTGTGATGTTTTATCTCTAAAGCAAACCATATCTGGAATTTTATTTCTAAGAATTTGAGTAAGCGTATTTTCAAAGATTTGTTTATCATTTGAATAGTATTTTGGATCAGTTATTAAATATGATTTCATAGTGGTATTGTATCCGTAGTTATTTAGAATAAGCCATAAAAAAAGGCTTCTTTTTACAGAAGCCTTTTTTATTTAGTCACACTTATTAATAATTAGTGATGATCTTCTTCAGCCATCATTACTGATCCTGAGATATACACATAAGTAAGAATCATAAAAATAAATGATTGTAATATACCAAATGCGAATAAAAAGAAGAAACCAGGAAGTGGTGCAATCCAAGGAACTAACATTAAAAGAACCATTAAGAACATATCATCACCTTTGATTGATCCAAAAAGTCGGAATGCTAATGAAACGATTCTTGAAAAGTGTGAAATAACTTCAATTGGGAACATCAATGGAGCAAGTGCAGGAACAGGTCCCATCATGTGTCCTAAATATTTTCCAGCACCATTTTCTTTAAATCCTAAGTAGTTATAGTATAAAAAAACCATAATTGCTAAAGATAAAGTAAAATTGATATTACCCGTAACTGATTCAAATCCAGGGATGATACCCATCATGTTTGAAACAAAAATAATTAAACCAAGTGTTGCAATTAAAGGCATGAAAATTTTTGCATTTTTTTCACCCATTGAGTCACTACCAATAGAAACTACACCTTGAAGATATGCTTCCATAATATTTTGAGTACCAGTTGGTACAAGTTGAATTCTTTTTGTTGCAGCTCTAGCAACTAATAAAACGATGAGTACAGTAAGTACAAGGTGCGATAAAACCATCCACTCTTGGTTATGACCAAATGTTCCAAGGAATGTAAATAATCTTTCTTCCATAATTATCCTTTTTAAATTTAATAATGCGCCATTATAGTTAAAACTTTATAAAACTCTTATTATTTTTTATTTATTTTTTCATTTTTCCATCTTTGATAGTAGGTACTTAGATGGTGTTCCGCAAGATATTTTGATAAATGGATCCCTTTTAATTCTTCAACAAGATTTTTTTCATTTGTTTCTCTTATTTCATTATCAAATTCTTCTTCAACTTTTGTATATTTGGCGATCATATCATCGAATATAAAATTATAATCCCAAGCATTTTCGTCTTTTGTAGAGAGAATTTTTTTGATCATAAGCCAATTAGAAAATATCTTTTCCCACAGATCTTTTTGTTGATCACTTAGGCATATATTTTTGATTTTTTCTTTCCATTGGTATAATGAAAAATAGGCTTGATGATTTAAAAAAAGTTCTTCAAACCACCAATCTTCATATTTTGGAAAACCATTAAATATTATAGGTTGGGTTGGTGTTTTTTCCTCTTGAGTTTCTTGCGCTTTTTCATTATAAACGATAATCGTTTCTTCTATACTTTTTACCAACGATGCAAAATGCAAAACAATAATAGGTATATATGTATCTAAAAAATGAAAATGTTTGAGGTCTTCTTTATCTTTTAACTCTTCAATTCTTTTATCAAATTCTTCTCTGATTGTTCCAAGTTCTGCCACAAGTTCTACACTCTCTCTGGCATTAAATTTTATAATGACGTTTGTCACTTCAATTAGTTGCGTATCATCAAAATGGATATCTTCTGGTAGTTCATCAAGAACCATCATGGCTTCCAATCTTTGATTTCTTTTTAGATTTTTATTTCTTTTTACACGTATCTTTTGGAGTTTATAGTAAGACTCTTTTGCAAGAAGTTCTTGAACTGCTTGGAGATTTCTAAAATCTTCCTTTTCTTTTTCAGGGATTGCATCATAGATAGCTTTGTATTTTTCATATTCAGCATTTGAGTGTTCGAGTGTATTTTCAACAGATGCAATTTTAAGTGCTGAAAGAGTTATTTTTCCAGCATCTAGATCTTTGAGTTGTTTACTAGCATTAGCTATATTTGTTTCATATTCTTTGAGTAGTTTACTAGCATTAGCTATATTTGTTTCATATTCTTTGAGTAGTTTTTCCAATGCATAGATACTAACTTTCATTAAATCTCCTTAAATCGATATCCGTTTTCTATGAGTTTAGTTTTAATCATCTCTTTATGCTCATACCCTTTTGTTTCAAGCCCTATAGTTACATTTGCTTCACCAAAGTCTAGTTGCACAGAGTTTCTATCATAGTCGATCATAACAATATTTGCATAAACCTCTTTGAAAATCTCTGTAAGTCTCATTAAACTTCCAGGTTTATCGACAAGCGTAACTATCATATTCATTTTTCGATTTGATTTTAAAAGACCTTTTTCGATGATCACAGAAAGCATCGTAACATCGATATTCCCACCACTAAGAGGTAGCACGATAGTTTTATCTTTGATATCTAGCTTGTTGTGCATAATAGCAGCTAACCCAACTGCTCCAGCACCCTCAACAACTATCTTTTGACGCTCTAGCAAAAATAAAATAGCACTTGCTATCTCTTGATCTTCAACTTCCACTATCTCATCAACAAGTTCAAGTACATAATCTAACATTCTAGGTGTTACATCTCTAACAGCTATCCCATCTGCAATAGTTTTTACTGAAAGGTTATCAATTGGAGTTTTTGCTCTATAAGAGGTTAACATAGCCGAAGCACCACTTGCAACAACTCCAATTATTTTGATACTAGGTTTGAGTTGTTTCACAGCACTTGCGATACCGCTGATGAGTCCACCGCCACCAATTGGCACAACAATCATATCAATCTTATCAAGTTCTTCAAGGATCTCTAAAAAAATTGTCCCTTGCCCTGCGATCACATCATCATCGGCAAATGGATGGACAAATGTCTTGTTATTTTCATTAGCAAATTCTTTAGCAAATGCATACGCTTCATCATAATTTGCTCCATGGAGTACAACTTCAGCTCCATACGCTCTTACACCACTTATTTTTGTGAGCGGTGTAGCTTCAGGCATTACGATTGTGGCATCAATCCCATAATGTTTCGCACTAAATGCCATCCCTTGTGCATGGTTTCCTGCGCTTGCGGCAACTACTCCAGCTTTTTTTTCATCTTCATTTAAAAGGGAGATTTTATTAAAAGCTCCTCTAATTTTAAAGCTTCCAGTGAGCTGAAGATTTTCTTTTTTTAAATAAATATTAGCACCAAGCTCTTTACTTAAAACTGGTGCATATGCTAATGGAGTATTATAAACCACCCCATCAAGTCTGTTTTTTGCTTCTATTATGTTTTGTAATGTTATCATGCGAAAATTGTATCAAAACCCAAATTAAGGCTAAGCATGAATTTTACTTTTGTCTCGCTGTTCCCACATTTAATAGAATTTTATTTTCAAGATTCAATTTTGAAAAAATCATTAACTGAAGGATTTATATCGATTGACTTTTATAACCCACGAGATTTTTCAACAGATAAACACAAAAGAGTAGATGACACTTTGTGTGGAGGTGGAGCTGGTCAGTTGATGTTTCCGCAACCACTTTTTGACACACTTGATGCGATTAAAAAAAAATATGAAAAACCATATATAATTTTCCCACTTGCAAGTGCAAAACCATTCAACCAAAATGATGCAATACGACTTGCTAAGAAAAAAAATATTGTTTTTGTTAGTGGGCGATATGAGGGGATTGATGAGAGGGTGATCGAAACTTATGCAGATGAAGTTTTTAGTATAGGTGATTTTATTCTAACAGGTGGAGAATTAGCATCATTGGTGATGGCAGATGCTATTAGTAGGAATGTAGAGGGAGTTTTAGGGAATAGTGATTCTTTGAGTGACGAGAGTTATAATAATCTTACAACAAATAAAGAATTCCTGCTAGAAGCTCCATCATTTACAAGACCGATAAATTTTAGAAATTTACGTGTTCCTTCAGAATTTTTAAAGGGAAACCACGATAAAATCCGAGGCTTAAAAAATAAGATGTCTTGGTGCAAAACTAAGTACTATAGACCATAAAAGGCGGCACTGACGATTTTTATCGTGTATCCGCGAACATAAAGGGAAAAAATGAAAAACAAATATATTGCAGCTTTTGAAGCAGCACAAATTTCAGGAAAAGAGATACCACAATTTAAAGCTGGAGACACTTTAAAACTTGGTGTTGAGATCAAAGAAGGGAACAAAACAAGAATTCAGTTTTTTGAAGGTATTGTAATTGCTCTTAAAGGTGAAGGTGTATCTAACACATTTACTATTAGAAAAATCGGTGCTAACTCTGTTGGTGTTGAGAGAATTTTTCCACTTTATTCTGATAGCTTAAAATCAATCGAAGTTTTAAGAAGAGGAAGAGTAAGAAGAGCTAAACTTAACTTCTTAAGAGGTTTAAAAGGTAAAGCTGCAAAAATCAAAGAATTAAGAAACTAATATTTTTAATTTTGAAATTGGAAGGGAAGTAATTTTACTTCCCTTTTTTTATGCCTTAAAATAATTTATAACAGATGAAATTACAAAATTCACCCATAGATACAATCAAATTCTTTGACCGAACTTTTTATGTTAAACGAGATGATCTATTAGATTTACATTTTAGTGGTAATAAAGCTAGAAAATTTGATTATTTTTTACACAATAATTTTCCAAATATTGATACTGTTGTAAGTTTTGGCTCAAACCAATCAAATGCAATGTATAGCTTATCAGTTTTAGCAAAACTAAAAAATTGGAAATTTAAATATTTTATTAATCATCTTCCATCATATTTAAAAGAGCATCCAAGTGGAAACTACAAATATGCTTTATTAAATGGGACGGAGTTGATTATAGATGAAGATTTTAAAATGACTCAATATGAATCAAAATCAAATGAACTTTTTATACAAGAGGGTGGGGCTGTAAATGAAGCTAGTTTTGGGATACAACAATTAGCAAAAGAGATAAAAGAGTGGAAAAAAGAAAACAATATCCAAAACCTTAAAATATTTCTTCCAAGTGGAACAGGGACAACGGCTTTATTTTTACAGAAGTTTTTGGATGATGAGGTTTTAACAGTACCTTGTGTAGGCGATAGTGAGTATCTTAGATACCAATTTTCATTACTTGAAAGTGATAGTTCACTCTATCCAACTATTTTAGATCCACTCAAAAAATATCATTTTGGAAAACTCTATAAAGAACATTATGAATTGTGGAGTGAAATAAAAGAGAAAACTAATATAGAGTTTGATTTACTTTATGATCCAATTGGTTGGAGTACTTTAAAAATTTATTTGGATCTATTTGCTAAGTTTGAAATACTCTATATTCATCAAGGTGGAGTTATTGGAAACGAAACAATGTATGATCGATATCAAAAAAAATTTACCAACATTTCATAACACTTTTAGTACAATCCCACCTATGGATAATTACGAATACACAGAACTTTTAAAAGTTTTAAATAAAAAAATACAAAATATAGAGTCGATCTTAAAGCCTAATGAGATAGAAGAAAGGCTACAAGAGATAGTTGTTCTTGAACAAGCACCAGATTTTTGGGAAAATGTAGAAAATGCTACAAAAATAGGTCAAGAAAAAAATAGATTACTTGGTCGAAAAGCAAAGTTTAATAAAGCAAATAAAGCAATAAAAGATGCAAATGAGCTTTATGAGATGGCAACAGCTGATAAAGATGAAGAGACTATAGAGATGCTTTTTGAAGAAGCAGATGAATTAGAAGAGATCATCAAACAAACAGAAATCGAAGTGATGCTAAGTGGAAAAGATGATGGAAACAATGCGATTGTGACTATTCATCCTGGAGCTGGTGGGACTGAGAGTTGTGACTGGGCAAGTATGCTTTACCGTATGTATCTTAGATGGTGTGAGCGAAAAGGGTTTAAAGTAGAGATTTTAGACTACCAAGCTGGTGATGAAGCTGGGATAAAAGATGTGAGTTTTATCGTAAGTGGCGTAAATGCTTATGGGTATCTCAAAGTGGAAACAGGTGTTCATAGACTTGTGAGAATCTCTCCATTTGACTCAAATGCAAAACGACACACCTCTTTTACTTCGGTGATTGTTTCCCCTGAAGTGGATGATGATATCGATATTGTGGTTGAAGATAAAGATATAAGAATCGATACTTATCGTTCAAGTGGCGCTGGTGGACAACATGTCAATAAAACAGAAAGTGCCATCCGAATCACACATATCAAAACAAATATCGTAGTGCAATGTCAAAATGATAGAAGCCAACACAAAAATAAAGCAAGTGCTATGAAGATGCTTAAATCTAAACTTTATGAATTAGAACTTGAAAAGCAACTTGCAGAAAAAAATGGAACACCAAAAGGAGAAAATGGTTGGGGACATCAAATTAGATCGTATGTGATGCAACCATACCAACAGATCAAAGATACAAGAAGTGGAATAGGGTATAGTAATGTTGATGGGATACTAGATGGTGATATGGATAAGATGATAGAAGATGTGCTTATTGCCCTCAATACAAAAGAATAGCAGATAATTTAAGGGATAGATTGATGGATAAAAATGCTGGAAAAGTAGCTCCAAAAGAGATTTTAGAAAACATAGCTGAACTTGTAAGTAGGTATTATACTGTTTATCCTGATATTGATGATAGTGATCAATTAATCGCTTTTGGAACATCTGGACACAGAGGAAGTAGTTTAAAAAAGAGTTTCAATGAAGCACATATTTTAGCTGTTTCTCAAGCAGTTGTTGATTATAGAAAACAACAAAATATCACAGGTCTTTTATTTTTAGGGATGGATACCCATGCACTCTCAACTCCAGCACACACGACGACACTTCAAGTGATGGCTGCAAATGGTGTTGAGGTTTTTTATGCCAAAGGATTTGAATACACTCCTACTCCAGTAATCTCTCATGCAATTTTGACACACATTGGAAGTGATGGAATAGTGATCACACCTTCGCACAATCCTCCAAGTGATGGTGGATTTAAATACAATGGTATCGATGGTGGTCCTGCTGATGTAGATGCTACAGATTGGATCCAAAATAGAGCAAATGAGTATCTAAAAAATGATCTTCAAGGTGTAAATTTTTTTACTATTGAGGAGGCTTTAGAAACCCCTTGTATCAAAGAGTATGATTTTATTACACCTTATGTAAGTGATCTAAAAAATGTGATCAATATGGAAGCTATCAAAAATGCAGGACTTAAAATAGGTGCTGATGCTATGGGTGGAAGTGGTATGAAGTATTATCATGCCATCAAAGAAAGCTATGGACTTGATATAGAAGTGTTTCATGATGCTGTTGATTTTACATTTTCATTTATGCATTGTGATAAAGACGGGAAGATTAGAATGGATTGTTCTTCCCCATATGCTATGGCTGGACTTGTCCAGATGAAAGATAAATTTGATATTGCATTTGGAAATGATACTGATTTTGATAGACATGGAATAGTGACAAAATCATCTGGACTCCTCAACCCTAATCATTATCTATCTGTCGCTATTGATTATCTTTCTCGTTCAAGAGATTTTGATGGACTTGGTATAGGTAAAACACTGGTCAGTAGCTCTATGATAGATAGAGTGGCACTTGATAATCAAAAAGAAGTGCTAGAAACACCTGTAGGATTTAAATGGTTTGTAAAACCACTTAGTGATGGGAAAATCTTTTTTGGTGGAGAGGAGAGTGCTGGGGCAAGTTTTTTAAGATTTGATAGAAAAACTTGGAGTAATGATAAAGATGGGATCATTTTAAATCTTCTTGCTGCTGAGATTTTAGCTACGACTAAAAAAGACCCTGGTGAGTATTATGCTGATTTAGTAGCAAAACATGGGAATCCAATCTATGCAAGGATAGATGCAGTCGCTAATAGTGAACAAAAAAACATTTTAAAAAATCTAAAACCTGAAGATATCAAAGCAGATAGTTTAGCTGGTGAAAAGATTGAATCGATCCTTACAACAGCAAGTAATGGCGCTAAGATAGGTGGACTAAAAATCAATACCAAAAATGGATGGTGTGCTCTAAGACCATCTGGGACAGAGGATGTTTATAAGATTTATGCTGAGAGTTTTATAGATGAAGCACATCTCAAAGCTATCCAAAAAGAGGCTCAAGAGATCGTGGGAAGTTTTTTTAAGTAATGAAAATCTTATTAGCTCCTAGTGAAACAAAAAGTGAGGGTGGAGATTTTCCACCATTATCACAAGCAAAAAATCTTTTATTTTACAGTAATGAAGTGATAGATACTTATGAAGAGTATCTCAAAAAAAGTTCACTTGAAGAGCTTTCAGAGTGGTTTGGGATTAAAAATCTAAAAGAGGTAGAAAAATATAAAAGTTCTGTCTTAGTAAAACCTACAAAAAAAGCTATTGAGAGATATACGGGTGTTGCTTATGAAGCGATTGATTATCCAAATCTTGATTCAAAAACACAAGAATTTATAGATAAAAATGTAGTGATCTACTCAAATTTATTTGGGGTTGTTTTGGCTTCAAACCTAATTCCAGATTATAAGTTTAAACAAACAGCTCTTTTACCAAATCTAAACACTGAAAAATACTATGCAAAACATCTAAAATCTTTGCTTGATAATTATCTCGGTGATGAGGTACTCGACCTGAGTGCTGGGTATTATTTGAAATTTTATAAACCAAAAGCAAATGTGATCACTTACAAATTTTTAAAAGGTGGCAAGGTTGTAAGTCACTTTGCAAAACACTATAGAGGGGAACTTGTAAAGCAAATTGCACTTAATAATATCACATCATTTGCAGAGCTTATGAATTTTCAATTTGAAAATCTTTCGCTTTTAGAGATACAACAAAAAGGGAATCTAAAAACGATCATAATGGAGATATCTGAAAAATAAAAAAAGCCTAGAAAAATTCTAGGCTTAGATTAGAAGAATAAAAAGCTAACTATTTTTTAGCTGGCTCATTCATTGGACATTTGCCATCTGCACATTTTTGTTTCATTTTTGGATCACATTTTCCATCTTTACATTTACAATTTTTAGGGTCACAGTTACATTTTCCCTTTGCTTTCATGTCACATTTGCCATTTTTGCATTTTTGACCATTCATATCGCATTTTTCTTTTGATGGACCCTTCATATCACATTTTCCAGCACCACCACATTTCATTTGTTTTGGAGCATCTTGCATCATTTGTCCACCACATTTTCCAGGTGCACATTTCATTTCAGCATTTGAAACAGAAGCTAGTCCAAATACCATGAATAACGAGAGAATGAAACTTTTTAAAAGTTTGCTGATCATTTTTTTTCCTTATGTTAGATTTTCAAAATTGTATAACTTTAACCTATATATAGACTTAAAATTTATCACACCACTTTTTGCTCTTAATTTTTAATTCGTTATAATCACAAAATTTTTTAAACACAAAGGCAATAGATGAAACTAGCAGTATTTGATTTTGATTCTACACTTATGGATGGGGAGACGATAGATTTTTTAGCTGATGAGCTTGGAATAGGAAAGCAGGTCGCTCAGATTACAGAAGAAGCGATGAGTGGAAGACTTGATTTTTTTGAGAGTTTGACTACGAGAGTAGCCCTTTTAAAAGGTTTGCCATATCAAAAAGTTGTAGAGATTTGTAATAATTTACCTCTTATGAATGGTGCTATTGAAACAGTAAGTGAACTAAAAAAACAAGGGTACAAAGTGATTTGTTTTAGTGGTGGATTTCGAACAGGGACAACACCAGCAAAAGCTAAACTTGGACTTGATGCTGATTTTGCAAATATTTTACACCATAAAGATGGGATTTTAAGTGGACTTGTCGGTGGTGATATGATGTTTGATAGTAGCAAAGGGGATATGATCCAAAGAATCCAAGCACTTTTGGGTGCAACTGTTGAAAACACACTAGTATGTGGAGATGGTGCAAATGATAGAAG
>CALMBI010000226.1 GCA_937860115.1 uncultured Arcobacter sp.
AACTCCTACGAATTTATATTTCTTTTTCTTCCAATAACATTTTTCATTTATTTTTATCTCACTTCAAAAAGATTAATCACAGGTGCAAAAGGTTTTTTAGTATTTTCTAGTTTGTTTTTCTATAGCTGGTGGAATATTGTTTATCTTCCTTTGATATTGGCAAGTATGCTTTTTAATTATCTAATAGGAAGTAGCCTTACAAAAGAGAGTGAACATAAAAAGATAAATAAAAAAACACTCCTTACTTTTGGGATAGTTTCTAATCTCTTACTGCTTGGATATTTTAAATACGCAGATTTCTTTTTATCAAATATCAATCTAGCAAGTAATTCAAACTTTGACTTATTACACTTAGCACTTCCCTTAGCTATTTCATTTTTTACTTTCCAACAAATAGCTTATCTAGTTGATAGCTACAGAAAAGAGACAAGTGAGTATGACTTCCTAAATTATGCTTTATTTGTAACTTTCTTCCCACAACTTATAGCTGGTCCAATAGTTCACCATAAAGAGATGATGCCACAATTTGCCAAAACTTCAAATCTTGTAAAAAACTATAAAAATATTGCACTAGGTATTTTTATATTCTCTATTGGACTATTTAAAAAAGTTGTTATCGCTGATACATTTGCTACTTGGGCAACCA
Source organism: uncultured Arcobacter sp. (assembly GCA_937860115.1). GTDB lineage: Bacteria > Campylobacterota > Campylobacteria > Campylobacterales > Arcobacteraceae > CAIJNA01. The sequence continues at coordinate 647 of CALMBI010000226.1, forward strand.
ATGGATTTGATAAAGCAGAGACTTTAAACCTTATAGAAGCTTGGGCTACAAGTCTATCTTATACATTCCAACTTTATTTTGATTTTTCTGGTTATACAGATATGGCAATAGGAGCTGCTCTTTTATTTAATATACGACTTCCTATAAACTTTAACTCCCCATATAAGGCATGTGATATACAAGATTTCTGGAGAAGATGGCATATAACACTCTCTAAGTTTTTAAAAGATTATATCTATATCCCTCTTGGTGGAAATAGATTAGGAAACTTTAGGACTTATTCAAATCTAATGATTACTTTTATCTTAGGTGGACTATGGCATGGAGCTGGCTGGACATTTGTATTTTGGGGATTTCTTCATGGAAGTGCCTTAGTAATCCACCGTATCTGGCAATCTTTAGGATTTAGACTCTACACTTGGTTCGCTTGGTTTATCACATTTAACTTTATCAATATCGCTTGGGTGTTTTTTAGAGCAAAAGAGTGGGATGATGCTATGAAAGTGCTTGGGGCTATGTTTAGTTTGGATAATGTGGTTTTAAAAGAAAGTTTTGAAACAAGATTAGCATTTTTGAAAACTTATGGTGTTAAATTTGCCCCAATGTTTGACAATATTTCAGGAAATATCTTTACAGCAATTTGGCTTTTAGCTGGATTTATCCTTATCTTACTTTTCAAAAACTCAAATCAATGGGGAAAAGACTTTAAATCAAATAAAAAAACAGCACTTTTTACAGCAATTATTTTAGCTTTTGGTGTGTTGTCGCTTACAAAAGTGAGTGAATTTTTGTATTTTAATTTTTAAGGTTTTTGATGAGTAGCAAAAAATTTATAGCAGTTGTATTTGGATGTTTTCTTTTGGTGGTTGGATTTGTTGGTGGGGTTAATTATTTGGTTGATCCATTGTGGACTTTTAATCATTCTAATCAATTTAATAATGCTCAAAATGGTTTTGATGAAAGACAACAAAAAACGAATTATGTTTACAATCGAGGGCTTGATGAATTTGATGGAATTTTATTAGGAAGTAGTAGAACAACTTTTTATAATCAAAATGATTTTGGGGATATGAAAATTTATAATTATGCGTCAAGTAGTATGTTTCCTTATGAATACAAAGGATATATTAATTTTGCAAAAGAAATTAAAGGTAAAGATTTCAAATACATAATTATTGGAGCAGATTTTTTTGGAACAAATGTACCAAAAGATGTTAAATTTGAAAATCCAGAGTTTTATATAAAAAATACTACATCATTTAGCTATCGATACAAAATGTTGTTATCAACTGATGCTCTGAAAAAATCTATAGTAAATATTAAAAATACATTAAAAAGTGGACAAGAATATTATGATAGAAACAATGTAAAATATCAACCAAAAGTTTCAGAATCTGAAAGATTAGAACGATACACAACGAATTTAAAAAGACATACTATGGAATTAAGTTACCCAAAATATGTTTATAATGAAAATTATCTTGATATCCTAAAAGAGATAAAAAGAGACAACCCTAATACAAAGTTTATTATTTTTACATCTGCTATAACATCTGATTTATTAGTTTCTATTATTAAAAATGGAAATAGAATGCAAGAATACGAAAGATGGTTACGTGAATTAATTGAAGTATTTGGAGAAGTGCATCATTTCATGACAATAAATAGTATCACAAAAAATTTAGAAAATTATCCTGATGATGACCATGCTTATCCGCATATTGTAAAATTTGCTGCTAATAAAATAGCTAACATTGAAAATTCCAATATTCCAGAAGACTTCGGAGTCCTAGTCACAAAACAAAATATTGATCAACACTTAAAAAATTTAAAAGAACAAATAAAAGCTTATGACCTCAATAAATCAGCCGACTAAAGTCAGCTTTACGAAATCTTCTAAGCTACATTTCCCCACCACCTAACAAAAAAACACTATGAAATTCAACTCCCTTAGCTATAATTTCCAAAAAATATCTCAGGAAACAAGAAAATGAATAAGAAAAAAGCGATAGTACTCCTTAATATGGGTGGACCAAACAATTTAGATGAAGTGAAAGTATTTTTAACAAATATGTTCAACGATAAGTATATTATCGGTGCTCCCAAACCAATAAGAGCGATGATTGCATGGCTTATTACCACAATGAGAGAAAAAGAGGCAAAACATAATTATT
>CALMBI010000227.1 GCA_937860115.1 uncultured Arcobacter sp.
AGCATAATAGTGAAGATGAAAGGTATGTTTTTATAGATGCAAACAATAATAATGGACGAGTGGAATTAGTGATCTATGATAATGGTGGAGGGATTCCTCAAGGAGTGATTGGAAGAATTTTTGAGCCATATTTTACAACAAAACACAAATCAATTGGTACGGGTTTAGGACTCTCTATGAGCTATAAAATCATTACAGAGATTCACGAAGGAGTTCTCAAAGCTTCAAATAAAACTTTTCATTACAATGATAAGGAATACACAGGGGCTTGCTTTACACTTATTTTATAAGATTGGTAACAAAAGGAAAGAGGGGAGAGCCTCTTTTTTAGATTCCAAGAGCATCGAGTACTTTCACCTCGACATCTTTTAAAGAGATAATTGGTTTTGCAATATAATCATCAGCACCCACTTCATAAGCTTGGATTGTTTTATCCAAAGTAGAGTAAGCAGTCATTAAAATCACTTTAGCGTGGAGTTTTTTCGCTTTGATCTCTTTGAGAAGATCGATACCATTTTTTTGTGGCATCATGATATCAAGTAAAATAAGATCATAAGAATCGTTCATCACAGAGTGAAAAGCTGTGTCTGGATTGACAAACGTTTTGATCTCAAATCGAGCTGTTTTTGAAAGGTATCTTTCGAGTATATTTAAAATATCTTGTTCGTCATCTATGATTGCTATTTTCTTCATTTAGGTTCCTTGCTTGTAGTATATGTGATTTTAATAATCGATACGATAATTCTACTCTTAGTTTCTTGAAAAAGCAATCTTTCCACACACATGGTATGATGTGGAAAGATTAAAAAGATTAGAAAGTTTTTTGTGCAACTTTTTGTGAGATATCAGTTGCGATTTGTGCAGTTGTATTTGCCACTTCTTGAGTTTTGAGTGCAATATTTGCATTTTGTTGTGTTTGTCTATCAAGTGCATTGATTGCATCATTGATTTGGATCATTCCTGTTTGTTGCTCTTTACTTGCAAGTTCTACTTCTTTAATTAATTCTGTTGTATGTTCTAAGTTTGAAGTGAGAAGTTTGTATCCTTTGATCATCTCATCGCTGATCCCTTTCCCCTCTTGTGCTTTTGCAGTTGCATTTTGGACAAGTGCTTTGATCTCATGAGCAGCATCTGCACTTCGTGAAGCAAGATTTCTCACCTCCCCAGCAACAACAGCAAACCCTTTGCCAGCTTCCCCTGCCGTAGCAGCCTCTACTGCTGCATTGAGTGAAAGGATATTTGTCTGAAATGCAATTTGATCAATAATCGTGATCGCTTCATTGATAGCATTGATCTCTAGATTTATTTGATCCATTGCAGTTGTTGTATTGAGTGCGAGTTGTTCTCCTCTATTGGAAGAATTTTTGAGTTCATTTGCATTTGAAGCCATTTTGACTACATTTGCAGTGCTTGAAGAGATATTTGAAGTGATCTCTTCGATCGCTGCGGCTGTTTCTTCAAGAGCAGCCGCAGCATGATTTGAATTGGTATTGAGGATGTTTACATTCTCTAGTAATACTTGAGCAGTGCTATTGAGTGTAACTCCTGTTTGTTTATTTTCATTGAGCATCTGAATAATAGAATCTCTTAAGTCATTGATTCCAAGCACTAACTCTTTATATTGACCATCAAGTCCATTTGAATTAATAGTATTTGTATAGTTATAGTTTGTGTATTCTTTTAAAACATGTAGAATATTTTTATAAAGATCTGCTTGTTTATCAAGTGTCTGATTTACTAAAGTGACAAATGTTTGCACTTGTGGTGTTGAAGCGATTGATTTTGTTCGACATCTAAAATCCCCTTGGTTCATCTTATTGAGAGTAAGGATCGTTTCACCTGCACATAACATATCAT
>CALMBI010000228.1 GCA_937860115.1 uncultured Arcobacter sp.
ATAGTATGAACTTTAAAATTATTCACATTGAGAGTATCATTGGAAGCGTAGACTTTTTTTATCTTGCCTTTGTTATCCAAAACAACAATAGAAGAGATAAATTGATTTATATGTAAAAGATTTTTATAAAGATATCTATCGTTTTTTGGTGATATTTTAATAAGTTCTTCGGTGAGTAGAATATCTTTATGAAGATCACTTATATGGTAGTTGATCGTTTTGAGAAGTTTTTGGTGGATATCAAAGATTGAATCCTCTTTGAGAGTTACAAGAGTGTATAAAAGAGATAATGCAAGTAAAAATGAAGGGATGATTGCAAAGATTATAAATTTTCTTGTGATATCTTTTTTAAATGTTAGTTGTTTTTGCATAGAGCTTGTATCCTTTTATAGCTATAAAGTAAGATTATTTTACTTTTAAGAGGCGGTTATTATACTTGATAATTGTTAAAAATATAGGTTGTAATTTTGGAGACAATTTCCTATTTTTTCAATGCTTCACTTTGTAACAACTCAAACTTTTTAGATATATTGTAAAGTTTTTAAACAAATTTTTTAGTTTTTTTGTGTTAACATCAACAAAATTTATAATTCAAGGAAATTAGATGAGTATTGCTATACATAAATATGATGTTGTTATAGTTGGTGCTGGACTCGCTGGTTGTGCTGCTGCTAGAGAAGCAAGTGCAGCTGGACTTAGTGTCTGTGTACTTACAAAACTGCATCCATTAAGAAGTCATAGTGGAGCAGCACAAGGTGGGATTAATGCTGCTTTAAGTGCTGAGGATAGTATAGAGCTTCATGAATTTGATACAGTTAAAGGAAGTGATTATTTAGGGGATCAAGATGCTATACGGCTTATGTGTTCAAAGGCTCCTGAAACTATTAGATGGGCTGAAAAAATGGGCGCTGTTTTTTCAAGAAATGATGAGGGAAAAATTGCTCAAAGACCATTTGGTGGACAAAGTAAACCAAGAGCATGTTATGCAAAAGATAGAACAGGTTTAACGCTTTTACAAACTATTTATGAGCAAGCTCACAGAGATGGTGTTGAATTTAAAGATGAGTATTATGTAGCTGATATTCTTTATAAAGATGGAAAAGTAAATGGAGTGTTTGCATATAATTTAGTTGATTCTACACCTATGATTTTTAATGCAAAAGCTGTAATGTTTGCAACAGGTGGATATGGAAGAGCGTTCAAAATTAATTCAAATGCACATGCAAATACAGGTGATGCACTGAGTATTGTAGCTCGTCATGGACTACCATTAGAAGATATGGAGTTTGTACAATTCCATCCAACTGGAATAGCTGGGAGTGGTGTACTTATCTCTGAAGCTGCTAGAGGTGAGGGTGGTATCCTTTATAACTCACTTGGAGAGAGATTTATGACTAAATATGCTCCAAATAAACTTGAACTCGCTTCAAGGGATGTTGTAAGCAGAGCTATCACTCAAGAGATTTTAGAGGGAAGAGGTTGTGGTGCTGATAAAGACCATGTTCTTATTGACTTAACTCATCTTGGTGAAAAAATCATTATGGAAAGATTACCAGAGCTTAGAGACTTAGCTATCACTTTCCTTGGACAAGATATGATCAAAGAACCAATAAGTATCGCTGCAACTGCACATTATAGTATGGGTGGAATTCCTGTTGATATCAATGGGCATGTTAGAAAAAATACACAAGAGCTAGTAGATGGTTTTTATGCGGCAGGTGAGTGTGCTTGTGTAAGTGTACATGGTGCAAACAGACTAGGGGCAAACTCTGTGCTTGAAGCTCTTTTCTTTGGAAGACATGTAGGTGAAAATATTGTAAAAGACTTGAAAGAGAATAAAATTGCGTTTAAAGATGCTTCTTCAAATGATGCAGATCCAATTTTAGTAAAAATTGAAAAAGTAAGAACTTCAAATGGAAATGAAAGAGTACCAAAATTACGAGAAGAGTTACAACAATCTATGACTGAAAATGCAGGGGTATTTAGAACAGAAAAATCACTTCTTGTACAAAAAGAGAAACTCAAAGAGTTAAAACAAAGATTTAATAATATTAGAATTGATGATAAATCAAAAGTCTATAATACAGATCTTCAAGAGGCGATTGAGCTTAGCCATATGCTTGACTTCTCTGCATTTATCGTTGAAGGTGCAATTCTTAGAAAAGAGAGCCGTGGAGCTCATTATAGAGAAGAGTATCAAGCAAGAGATGATGAAAATTTCTTAAAACACACTATGAGCTATATGGATAAAGATGGAAATCTCACTACTGAATATATGGATGTCGTTTTAGGTCATCATGAATTAGCAGCAAGAACATACTAGGAGTTTATGATGAATAAAGAAACAAAACAATTAACAATAAAAGCTTTTAGATTTAATAAAGAAACTGACTATTTACCATATTATGATACATTTACTATGGATGTAAGCAAAGATGAATTAGTTTTAGATGTAATGAATAGAATCAAATGGGAACATGATGGAAGTTTTTCATATAGAAGAAGTTGCCGACATGGAATTTGTGGATCTTGTGCTGTTAAAGTAAATGGAAAAGCAACGCTAGCTTGCAAAGATAGAGTTCATGATTTAGTAGCTATATTTGGTGAAGAGTTAGTTATTGAACCTCAAGATAAAAAAAGAGCATACAAAGATATGGTTATTGATAAATCAAATTTCTGGGAAAAATATAACTCAGTCCAACCATATCTTGTAGCTGATATTGACGAACATCCAGTAAGTGAAAATATCGTTTCAATTCATGAAAATGAAAAAATAGATGAAGCGGATTATTGTATCCAATGTGGAAGCTGTTTTTATTCTTGTCCAGCCGTGATGGTAAATAAAGACTTTACTGGACCAGCTGCTCTTGTAAAAGCTTGGAGATTTAATGCAGATGTTAGAGATAACGCTACAGAATCAAGACTTGAAAAACTTCAAGAACTTGGAAGTGGTATTTGGGATTGTGTAAAATGTAATGAGTGTGCAGATGCTTGTCCAAAAGAGCTTGACCCAATTGGAAAAATCACAAAACTTCACCTTCAAACATTTGAAAAAGAACTTGCTAGAAACAATGTTGCTGTTCGTCATGCAGTTGGATTTAAATGGTCGATTAGAAAACATGGTATCTTAGATGAGGGTGAGCTTGTAAGATATAGTGAAGGAAATATTGGAGTTATGAAACATATTCCTGAGGCAATCGCTATGTTTGCAAAAGGAAAAATTGTAATGCCTTGGAATATGCCAAAATCAAAAAATCTTGATGAAATCAAAAAATTAGTTGAATCTTGTTCAACTGCGAAGTTTTAGAAGTAAAGGGGACGAAAACACAATGGAAAAATTAAAATATGCACTATACACAGGGTGTACAGCTAGAGAATCGACTCCTGAATTATTAAAATCAACTATGGCAATCGCAAATAAACTTGGGATTGAACTTGTACTTCTTGATGAAGCTAGTTGTTGTGGAGCAAGTCATTTACAAGATTTTGATGATATGTTATCTTTAGTATTAAATGCTAGAAATATTTGTTATGCTGAAAAATTAGGTCTAACAATGGTAACTATCTGTAATACTTGTCAGTTAAATACAAGTTTAACAAAAGAGAGACTTGATAGTGATCCTGAACTAAAAGCAAAAGTAAATGCAAAACTAGCTGAAGTTGGACTAGAATACAAAGGGACAAGTGAAGTAAAACATTTCTTGTACGCACTTCAAGATGATTATGGTTATGAAAGAATCGCTTCACAAGTGACAAATCCTATGAACGATGTAAATATTGCATCATTTTATGGATGTCACAATATTAGACCAAGCCATTTACAACACAAAAACAATGGCGGAGAAAATTCATACAGACCAGTTTCATTAGATAATTTAGTAAAGGCTCTTGGTGGAAATGCAGTAGAGTATGAATCAAAAAATAAATGTTGTGGATTCCATGTTGAGCTTCAAAATCCAGTGACAGCAAATAAACTAAGTGCAATTGCGATGATGGATGCAATTGATAATAATGCAGATATGATGGTAACACCTTGTCCATTGTGTCATTTAAGAATGGATGTACAACAACATAACATCTCAAAACAAGCTGGAAGAGATATTAATATTCCAGTACTTCATCTTCCTCAAATGGTTGGAATCGCTCTTGGTATAGATGCCAAAGAGTTAGGTTTAAATCATAATGTAACACAAACAGGACTTAAATAATCTTTAGTTGATCAAACAAAAAGGCTATCCAAATTTGGATAGCCTTTTTTTTATTACTTAAATTGTAGAAAGTTTACAAAGAAGCTCTATTCTTCAACTATTTCAGCAGGACCTGTTTGATAAAATGAAAGATAAAATAAAACATTTCCAATTTCAAAAGGTGTCCAGATAAGTTGTTTTTTTAGATCATCTTCAGTGCTTGTTTTACTTACATAATTATCAAATCGTTTGATAATTTCAGATACTTTGTTTTGGATAATTGTGTATCCATTTTCGTAAATGTAATCTGGAAAATAATCTTTATTTGCAGGAACTTTTAGATCAATAGTAAGACTGAGTGCTTTTTAAAAGCATCCCCATTTGATAAGAGTGGTATTCTTTATTTTCAAGTTCGTTGATTGTTCTAAATCTATACCCTAAAGATTTGAAAGTTTTGAGTTCTGTTTTTATCTCAGCCATCACTAGTGGACTGTCAACAGTTTTAAAAAAAAGTGGTAATCTAATATCATTTACATCAAGAAGTTCTGGGTCAAATTTCCTTTTTTTTAACCAAACAGAGCTAAACATACTTTTCATAGGTCCAAATCCTAATGCCATTTTATTTTCCTTTATTGTTTTTTTATAGCGATAAATGTTGCAAAATTGATCCATTTAAAGATGCAATCAAATTGTTTAAATCCAGCATCGAGAATCATCTGTTTATTTTCATCATAACTGTAAGGAATAAGAACATTTTCTAAAGCTTCCCTTTTTTGAGCTATTTCAAATTCACTATAGCCTTGTTTTTTTTTGAAATTATAATATTCATCGATAAAATATTTATTTAAAACTTTATCTTCAGTAATCACTTTTTCACTGAAAATAAATACACCACCATCCTCTAAACTCTCATAAATCTTTTTAATAAGTTGTTCTCTTTTAAGAGGTCTTATAAATTGAAGCGTATAGTTTGCAATGATAAGTTTTGATTTTTGTAGTTCCACATCAAAAAAATCATCTTCTAAAAAAGTGATCTCTATCCCAAAAGCTTTTGCTTTATTTGATGCTCTTTGAAGCATTGCTGAAGAACTATCGATCCCTACGAGATCGAGTTTTAGATTTGTGTGCTTTGCAAGATGGATAAGTGTTGAAGCTGTTGAACATCCTAAATCATATACTCTATCATTTTGCTCTAAATACTTCAATCCAAATGTTGTAGTAAGGTGCAACATCTCTTCATAAAAAGGTACAGAGCGGCTTAACATATCATCAAAGACACTAGCAACAGATTCATCAAATTCAAATTGTTTTTTTATTTTTTCTTTAAATACTTCATCTTTTTTCATTGAGGGGATTATATCTGAGTTTTGTTTAGATTTAGAAGATGATGATTGAAATGAATTAACCAATTTTTTGATACAATCGCAGAAAAATTAAAAGGGATAATATGCTAAAAGTGAATGACAAAGCTCCAGAATTTTGCATACCAAATCAAGATGAAGTTGAGATTTGTTTGCGAGATCTTGCTGGAAAATGGATAGTATTATATTTTTATCCAAAAGATAACACTCCAGGATGTACCAACGAAGCATGTGATTTTTCAAGCGAAAATGAACATTTTGAAGATCTTAATGGTGTTATTTTAGGTGTTAGCCCAGATTCACCTAAATCACATAAAAAATTTATCGATGGAAAAAATTTAGAGATTACACTTTTAAGTGATGAAGATAAAAAAGTGTGTGAAGCGTTTGGTGTATGGCAGATGAAAAAATTTATGGGACGAGAATTTATGGGAGTTGTTCGAACTACATTTATTATTGATCCACAAGGCATAATAGCTGCGGTTTGGGAAAATGTAAAAGTGAGAGAAAATAAAACAAAAAAAGGTGAAAAATACCAAATTTTACATGCTGATGTTGTTAAAGAAAAATTAATAGAACTACAAAGTAAAAATTAAGGAGAACTAGTACTATGGGTAGAGCGTTTGAATACAGAAAAGCTTCAAAAATGAAACGATGGGGAAATATGTCAAGAGTATTTCCAAAATTACAAAAAGCGATCACGATTGCGGCTAAAAATGGGGTTCCTGATCCTGAAATGAATCCAGCGCTAAGAACTGCGATCAATACAGCAAAAGCACAAAATCTTCCAAAAGATAATATTGAAGCAGCTATAAAAAGAGCAACTTCAAAAGATGCAGCTAATCTTGATGAGATCAATTATGAAGGAAAATGGCTACATGGAGTACTTGTTTTTGTTGAAACTGCAACAGACAATGGAACAAGAACAGTTGCGAATGTTAAGTCTATTTTCAATAAAGCTGGTGGACAAGTTGTACCAAATGGATCTTTAGAGTTTATGTTTTCAAGAAAAGCAGTTTTTGAATTAAAAGAGAAACCTTCTATGGATCTTGAAGAATTAGAGATGGAACTTATTGATGGTGGATTAGAAGAACTTAAAGTTGAAGATGATGGTTCGGTTATCATTTATGCTGATTATACTGATTTTGGAAATATGTCTAAAAGACTTGATGAGATGGGATTAGAATACGAGAAAGGTTCACTTCAAAGAATCCCAACAACTCCGATCGAGATCACAGATGAAGCAATGGATCAATTATCAATTCTTTTAGACAAATTAGAAGATGATGATGATGTTCAAAATGTCTATACAAATCTAGCGTAAATGCTAGATTTGTAATTTTAAAATTATTGCTCTAAATATTTTTTAATTTTAGCAATATCTGCACCGTTTATTACACTTACAATCTTTTTTTCATTTTTATCAATAACATACATTTTTGGTGTTCCGGTTATACCTAAACCTTCAGCTTTTGCTATCATTTTGTCAAGTTGTGCTTGTGCTTCTTTTGTATGTGTTATATGTATATCTTTACCATTTTTGATTTCATGAAGCGTTTTGTATGGATCTTTTGAAGATAAGATATCTAAAGACCATGGTGTGGCATTTTGATGAAAACTAAGAGGCATAAAATTATAATAAACTGTTAGATCTTTTCCTTCAAATTCTGCTTCAGCTTTTTTGCAATATGGGCACTCTGGATCAGTGAATAAGACAAATTCATATTTTTTTGAACCTTTGCCAAAATCTATTTTTAAACTATCATCTAAGAGTTGTTTTATAGTCAAATTGGCAATCTGTTTTGCTTCAAGTTCCTCTTGCCATTTTTTTTGATCTTGTTGTGTGATAGAGTATCCATTTGGCTTAAATACTTCACCAGCAATAATAAGATTTTGATTAGGTGAAACATATAAAATTTGTCCATTTGGCATATAGATCTGATAAATATTTTCCAATGGACTTTGCTCTATTTTAGCAATTGGAGCATTTGGTAAGATAGATTTAATTTTTTCTTCAATTGTTTTTGTGCTTGGATTTGTTTCATTTGCTATGAGAAACGACGTTAACAGAGAGAGTGTGATAAGCGTTTTTTGCATTTTTTTCCTTTAGAGTATTTTGTAATTTTGTGGGGCATTATAGTTGTTTTGAGTTTAAAGTATGAAAAATTTTATTAAGGATTAGTAGTAAAGATTAGAGAGAGGAAAGCTTAAAAGCTTTCCCATTGATCATCGTCATTATGAGCTGGAACAATCGGTTGGATTGGTGCTGATATAGAAGAGTTTTTTGATTCAACTTTTATTGGTGTTGCAACTGTGTTTGCTTTTTTGATTTCTACTGTGCTATTTGATTTTGGCATACTTACTTTTGGAGTAACACTAGGGATAGATGTTTTGGTCGTAATATTTGCAGATCTTTTTATTTTTCGTAACCATTCAGCACCCAATAATTTCAGCTAGATAAACCTTACCTCTAATAGCATTTCGTAACTCTTCAAATACAGATCTATTA
>CALMBI010000229.1 GCA_937860115.1 uncultured Arcobacter sp.
ATAAAGTGTTAAATACTCACTGATTTTTATTTGTTTCATTCTCTTGATACTATAATTAATTTTTATATTGTAAATATTTCATATTCAGTTCATATATTATTATAAAATTCTAAAAAATATATATAAAAAGGAATATTAGATGAAAAAACTATTTTTGTTTCCATTATTTGGACTTTACCTAAATGCAACTCCTATCATTCCAATGGAATCAGATAAAATATATATTTTAGACTTTTTTGCCTCATGGTGTAGTTCATGTGAAAAAGAACTTCCCGTTTTATCTAAACTAAATGAAAGCTACAAAAAAAATGGAATTGAACTAGTTGGAATTGATATAGATAAAAAAGAATCAGATGGGATTAAATTTCAGCAAAAAATGGCAAAATATATCAATTTTAAAGTGATCAATGATTCTACAAATGAGATTATAGCAACATACAAACCAATTGGTATGCCAGCTCTGTATGTGATGAAAAATCAAAAAGTATGTGGAAAAATATTTGGGGCTACAGATGATCTTGAAAATAGATTAAACACTCTTATTGAAAGTTGTAAAGGAAGATAATAACTATGGTAAAACACAATAAAATTGCGAAAATCTTACTTGTAGTATCAACAAGTATTGTTTTTGGGGGTTGTATCCAAGAGGTACAACCATGGGAAAAAGGGATTTTAGCAAAAGAGACTATGAAAGAAGGTGGTATAAATAATCTATCAAAAAAATACGATGATCATATATACTATTCAAAAGAAGCTACAAAAGGTGGTGGTTCAATTGGTGGAGGGGGTTGCGGATGCAATTAAGAAAATTATCATTATTTGTAAGTATATTTATCATAAATAGCTATGCTCAATCTGAAGACTATGTCAATGTTCAATTATTACACTATAGTGAAAGTGATTCTAGAGTGACTGTTTTAGCTCCATCAGTTGAGGTAAATAAAGAACTTGGAACAGATTATACACTCAATGGATCTGTAGTATTTGATAGTGTAACTGGTGCTAGTCCAACATATTATGATGCTTCAAGTGGAGCTTCAGCATATAGTAGAGATACAAATGTAAGTCTTTCAAATATCAAAAAAGGCAATATCAAATTTGAAGAACAAAGAAAAGCTGGTGCTTTAAATCTTACGACAAGGCTTGCTAATCGAGATGAGATCAAAACAGGAATCAATTTTAGTGGTGAGCACGATTTTTATTCTGCAGAGATTAGTGGATCATTTTTACATTATATGGATGGATCAAAAAACAGTAGTGTTTCTGTCGGAGGATCGTATCAAAGTAATCAAATCTTAGTAAAAACAGATGCCACAAGTGGAGCAAGTGAGAAAAAAACAAACAATGTCACAAATCTTCAAGTTGGTTTATCGCAAGTTGTAAATCAAACAAGTGTTATCAATGGTGGAATCTTTTATGGAAAAGAATCAGGATATCTTAGTAGCCCTTATCATAATATTGTACGATTGATCAATAATACTTATAGAATTGAAGCAGAGAAAAAACCAGAAAGCAAAACAAACTATGGATTTAAACTTGGTTATATCAAATCATTGAATGAGCAAATATCTGCCCAAATCAATTACAAATATTATAGTGATGATTGGGATATACAATCACACACAATCGATACTTTAGCTTATTATGATCTCTCAAGTAAAACCACTCTAGGTGGAGGTATTAGGTACTACACTCAAACCAAAGCTAATTTTTATGATGAACGCTTTACCACTGAACAATATGGATCAAGTGATGAAAGATTTAAAGCATTTGATGCAACAACCTATAAAGCTAACATAGATTATAAAATAAGCGATACAATAAGCTATAATTTTGAAGTAAACTTGTACAAGCAAAGTACTGGGCTACAAGCAACCTATTTTATGACTGGATTAAAGTATAAATTTTGATAAAAAATCTATTTCAATTTGATGCAATGACCACTCCGTGTGAAGTGGTCATCTATTCAAATAATAAAGAGCAAGCTACACAAATAGCAAAAATGTTTTACAAACTAACAAATAAAACATTTGATATCACAATAGCTACAATCAAACCACTCTATTCTAATAGTAATCTTACAATTTTTCATCAACAAAAAGAGAAACTTTTGGAGTTTGTTGGTTCAGAGCACTTTGAGATCAAAAAGAATAAAATTTTTTTTCATAATCAATTTACAAAAATTGATCTAGGTGGAATAGTCAAAGAATATGCTGTTGATCAAGCTATACAAATACTTAAAAAAAGAAAAATTACGAGTGGGCTTATCAATTTTGGTGGGGATATCTATGCTCTTGGAAAAAAACCAAATGGTGAAAAATTTAATATTGGAATAAAAGATCCACTCAATAAAACACACAATGTAACAACTATAGAATTAGAAAATATGGCACTTACAACATCTGCAAATTATGAAAGAAATTATCAAATAGAAGATCAAAATTTTTCACATATTATAAATCCACATAATTATACCTCAGATATACTCTCTGCGACTGTGATCTCACCTAGCACATTATTAAGTGGAATCTACTCTACGTCGTTGATATGTAATGATGCTATTAGTTCAAAATACCAAACGATCAAAATTAACAAAAACAAGGAGATACTCTATGAAAATTTTGATAGTAGAAGATGATTCCAAAATAGCCTCTTTTTTAAAAAAAGGTCTGGAAGAAGAGTATTTTAGTATCGATCTTTCATCAAATGGTGATGAAGCGATTTATCTTGCATCAGTAAACAACTACAATGTAATAATTCTTGATATTATGATAGATGGTAGTGATGGTTATCAAGTTTGTCAAAAGTTACGGCAAAAAAAGATTACAACACCAATTATAATACTCAGTGCAAAAAGTGCTATTGAAGATAAGGTTGATTTTTTAAATCTTGGTGCTGATGATTATCTTACAAAACCTTTTAGTTTTGATGAACTATTAGCTAGAATCAAAGTACAACTAAGAAAAAATGACCAAAAAAACAATATTTTGCAAGTAGCTGATTTGACTGTGAATCTTGATACAAAAGCGATCCATCGAGGGGATCTAAAAATAAAATTAACTGGAAAAGAATATGCTATTTTGGAGTATCTTATGAGAAATAAAGGTGCTATAATCGAAGAACAAACTTTATTAGATAGTACTATAGGGATAGATGACAATATAGCAAATAGTAATATTTTAAATGTTTATATATATAGATTACGAACAAAAATTGATAAAAGTTTTGATCTCAAACTGATCAAAACTTTTAGAGGGCAAGGATTTATGATTAATGATGAAGATAGTTAGCAATATAAAGTTTAAATTATTATTTATTTTATTTATTCTTTTGTTTGCCATTTTTTATGGATTTGGATATTTTTTCATCCATACGCTCCAAACAAATTATGAAAAAAATATTGAAAAAACTCTTCTGGCTGCAACGAGAGATCTCCATATGGAATTGGTAGAAAAAAAGAATACACTTAACTCCAATGAATATTTAGAAAGCATAAATCATATTAAAGCCGAGTTTGATCTCCCACATCTTTATGTCCAAACAATCAATATTACTAATAATTCAATGAATATTATGTTTAAATCTATAGATTTGGTATTTATCGATAAAACACTCCCAATAGATGTAGATAAAATGCAAACATTACATCAAAATAATTCAATCATGGAGGTTGCAAATTTAGGTACTGGAACGGTTAAAATCATCTACACTCTCTTTTTAAAAACAGATAATTCGCAAGATATACTTATATGTGCTTTACCTTACGAAAAACACAATCCTTACATAGAAAATATTGAAAAAACTCTTTGGATCTCCCTATCAACGCTTTTGATTTTTATATTAATAGTTGTTTATTTTCTTATCACACAATCACTATTAACCGCACAAAAACTGGCCGATGATGTAAATCTTATCCAAATAGATGGAACTTTTAAAAAACTTCAAAACACTTGGATTTCACAAGAGATTGATTCTCTTATAGCTACCTTTAACAATCTCATCAAAAACTTGCAAAGCTCCTACAAAAAGGTGAAAAATTTTGGACAAAATGCATCACATGAACTAAAAACTCCACTTACAATCATAAGGGGTGAGATAGAAGTTGGACTTAGAAAAGAAAGATCAAATGAGGAATATAAAACAATCTTGCATAGTGTAGTGAATGAATTAGATCAGCTCCAAGAAGTGATAGAAAATATACTTTTCCTTTCAAGTAATGCAGATGAGGATCTGATTAAAAACTTTGAAGAGGTATATATTGATGAGATTATAAGTGATATAATAAAAGAAAAAACCTCATTAGCAAAACAAAAAAATCTTTATATGAATATTTTAGAGCTAACTCCTCTTACAACAATAGGAAATCAATCATTACTAAAAATAGCAATAAGTAATGTAATCGATAATGCGATAAAGTACTCAAAAGAAAATCAAATAATAAATCTAACACTTCATAAAGATCAATTAATTATTGAGGATTTTGGATATGGGATTCCAAAAAATGAACTTGAAAAAGTTTTTGAAAGGTTTTATAGGATAAACAATCATAAACAAAATATCAAAGGACATGGGCTTGGTTTATCAATAGTCAAATCGATACTAGATCTACATCATTTTACAATTAAAATAGAGAGTATAGAAGGAAAAGGTACTAAAATTTCAATAGACTTTGATCGTTAGATTGTTTGTTATCTAAAATATCCATCTACTAATTTATGTATAAAATATTATAGCTAAAAAGTGCTAATAAATACCATAAATAAGGGGTTTTGTAAAGATAAATATGAAAAATAATTGAGTGTTTTTTTATGGTATTTTATGAAGAAAATTCAGCTTGAAAAAAGAGAGAAATTTTGAAGTGCTGAATGGTTACTATTAAACAAAATGGAAGTTAGAGAAGATTTAATGAATCTTAGATTGTAAGAAGTTTAATGATTGTTTTTTGGAGGAGTTACTCGGATTCGAACCGAGACCTCAAGGATTTGCAATCCCGTACATTAGCCATTTTGCTATAACTCCGTAAAAGAATTGGAATTATAGCTTTTATTTCTTAAATTATTCTAAATTAATGATCTTTTGGTCCATTATCATCCGCAAGAGAATCATCATATCTTACAACCCGATTTCTTCCAGAATGCTTTGCTTTGTAAAGCGCAATATCACTTTGTTTTACATATTTCCAAAATGACTTATCTTTATTTGGAAATAGTGATGTAACAATACTTACTGTTTTACTAAAAGTTTCACTATTGGCTTGAATTTTTTGTTGAGAAAATGCAATTCTTATCTCTTCTGCTGTGTTATTGAGTTGTTCTTCATTACAATCAATAAGTACTACGATAAACTCCTCACCGCCAAATCTTATCACTTTATCTTTTTCATCAACTACATCAATCAATGTATTTGCAATAGTTTTAATAGCAATATCTCCAATATCATGTCCATAATTATCATTAATCAATTTAAAAAAATCGATATCAACCATCATGATACCACAAGGCACATTTCTCATAGCATTATATAAAACATTATCAATATATCTTTCTAAAAATTTTCTATTATAAAGACCTGTTAATGGATCTGTTTGAGCACTTCTTTCAAGTATTTGCATCAGTTTTTTACTTACTATTTCTGGTTTTGCACTATCAACATAATCTTGAATAAATGGAAGTAAATTTCTTACTCTGTCTTGTTCTTCTTGAGAATCGCTTACAATTGAAAGAATAAAAGCAAGATCATTTGAGATTGAATACGGAACACAAAGATATTTTTTGTATCCTCTTCTTTGAATTTATTACATACGCATATAAATTGACAAGAATCAACCAGCGTATTTGTTCTATCAGCTCTACAACCTTCAAAGATTGGATCACATTTGAGTTCATTATTTGCAAAAACAACTTCTACTTTCTTATTAGTTGTATCTGCTTCAAGAAAATGAAAATCAAAGATATGAAATTTTTGTTCGAGTATAGTTGCAAACCTACTGTACACCTCTTCGATATGTTCATCTTTTTCGATTGTTTTTCTAAATCTATAGATATCTGCAAGTCTTGTTACGGTATTTTTTACATCAATCATAGGATCTTTTAGTTCATCATTGTTTTTGTGAGCGGTTAAAAATACATCAATTTTATCTTCTATCGCAATCAGACTACCTTGAAGTTTTTCCATATGCTCATTTATCCAATGTGCCACTTCTTTGGCTTCACCATCATTGATTCCACTAATTCTTCCACTATAATCACCTTTATTTGCTTTTCTCATAACTTTTTTAATAAGAC
>CALMBI010000230.1 GCA_937860115.1 uncultured Arcobacter sp.
AAAATTGATATGATTTTTTCAACTCAAAAATTGCACTTCAGATTTAAATTTTGGCAGGACTTTGAAGGCTTGCTACTGCAAGTCAAAAAGTTCTAACGAAGCAATAGTATGGAGATATAGCCTTATAATCACTCTACTACAGTTACACCCCATACGAACAAAGTTCTATGGGGACCCCGTTGCTTCAGAAAATCTTGAAATAGGATCTATTCCTGTGATTTTCTTCATTGTATTAGAGCAATTCTAAGACTACTTTTTTAGTGTTTTATTGGTTGGTAGTACTTAGAAACATTGTAATTGAAAAAAGTGGCCAAAAGTGGCAGAATAAGTGATTGTGTCGATAATGTAAAAAGTAAATATTATTTAAAAAATCATTGAAGCATATTTTTTGTTTTTTTAACTTAACTTTCGCGCATAGAAAACAGAGATTCAAATATGAAAATCAAACTACGATGAACAACTCACATGAGAGATCCCAGCTATCTCAAAAAGATTGAGCGGTTTGAGTTTATAGTATTTTTCTTCAATCTCATTTGATTGTTCACTATAAGGATCATTCATCACTTCTTGAAGTTCGTGTATCAGTGAATAGTCTCTTTTTTGTGCTGCTTTGTAAGCTGGGACCAAAAACCATTCTCGTAAAGTGTATTTTGGATTGGTTTGTTTCATTTTTAAAGAAAGTTTCTCTTTGGATAGGGGATTTGTACAATTGTATTCTTCACTATTTGTTTTTTTGATATGATCACTCCAGCTTAAAAGCCATTCTGACCATCTTTGGAGTAACTCATCATCTATCACATCTTCATAAAAACTCTTTGAAAGTGTTGAGATATCATTTGGAATACTTGAGAGTTCTCTAAAAAAGATCGTATAATCGACATTTGTTTCGATCATAAGATTGATAAGATCATAGAGTAAATTATCGTTAAAAACCTCTACTCCTAATTTATCCGACCACATTTTAGTCCATTTTGCTTCCATGTTCTCAACAAAACTATCTCTAACACTTTTTAGTTCATCAAGCTCTTCTTTATGATCTATGACAAGATGTTTGAGTGATCTGTAGAACATCTCAAAATTTCTTTTTGCTGCATTTGGTTGATTGAAAAACGAAAAGTGTTTGCCTCCACCTGTCCATGGTTGATACTCTGGATCAAAAAGATCAATAAATCCAAATGGACCATAATCAAGTGTAAAACCACCAGCTGCACAGTTATCACTATTGAAATTTCCTTGACAATACCCGACTCGTATCCAATTTACTACAAGTGATGTTAGACGATCACAAAATAATCTAGCCAATATCACTACTTGTTTTTCAAAAGGGAGTGAATTATCGATATCATTTTTGTATTCTCGCTCAATTAGATGTTTTGCTATCATTGTAAGTTCGTTCAATGCTTCAGGATAGTCATTATGTGCTACTCTTCTTCCAAAAAGCTCAATCTGTCCTACCCTAAGAAATGAAGGTGCGACTCTTGTAGTGATAGCAACAGTCTCTTCTATCATGAGTTCTGGATCCCTTGAATAAGAGTTATTATGAAACCAAGGGCGTTTGACTGTTTCTGTATTTGAAGTGTATAAAGTGAGTGACCTTGAAGTTGGTATCCTAAGGGCATCCATATGTTCTTGTGCTAAAAATTCTCTAACACTAGATCGTAAGACTGCTCTCCCATCCGCTCCTCTACAATAAGGTGTTCGTCCTCCACCTTTAAGTTGCATCTCCCATCTTTTTCCATCAATGAGAAGCTCCAAGATAGATATCGCTCGCCCATCTCCATAACCATTACCTGTTTTAAAAGGGCATTGATCGTAGTATTCTGTGCCATAAATAGAGAGTGCATATCCAGTCGCCCAACCTAGTTTTTTGAACTCATCTGGAAGATGTGAAGTATCACCACTAAAAAGTGCCATAAAATCATCCGATGTTGCTAAGTGATCACAAAATCCAAGCTCTTTAAAAAATTGTTTGCTATGGGAGATATAGATTGGATTTGTTATTGGGGTAGGGATCACAGGAACATAATGCCCACTAAAAACTTCTCTAGGGAAGTGATTTTTTCCATCTTTTTTAGATTCAAGATCAGCTTTGAGGGTATCTACAAAAGAGTAGTTAAGATAGTTTGCTAACTCTTGAAGATTTGAAATATCACATTGTTTTTGATTCATAGTACTCTATTCACTTTCATATAAAATCTTTATCGAGTTTTATCTCAACTATCTTTATATGAAATAAATTTGAAAGATTATTTAATTTTGGTTGGTATTATTCATATCTTTTGTTTTTATGTTCAATCCAACCACCTTGGTGTTTCCCTCTTGGATCGTGATGTGTCCAGTGTATCACTCCACCTTTAGAATTTGTTTCAAATTCTCCACAAAATTTGATCTGATCCCCTTTTTGAAGCGTATCTATCCTTGGAGCTAAGTCAATATTGTGTGCTACAAGAAGAGTGAGCCCACTATGTATTTTAATGATAAACTTTTGGTGTTTTATCCCTCTAAGATCATCTTTTAAGAGTTTGATCACTTCCCCTTTATCACACATTCTTGTTCCACCAAAGAGTGGTAGTGTGATCAAGAGTAAAGTTAAAAGTATTTTTTTCATAGATTGTTTCCTTTTTTGAGTTTGTTAAGTTGTTTATCATGTAGTTTAGAAAGAGTGAGCAATGAGATGATTCCTCCAAATAGCGCGAATCCCATATCTGATTGAGTATCCCAAATATATCCTTGTGTTCCAAGGAATGCTTCTGCATCTTCTCCACTAGCAAGGGCTACCCACCACTCGATAAGCTCATAAAACGCACTAAAAGCTAATATGATAGAAAGAATAATATAGATACGCCATTGAGTTCCATTCACTACATTTTTTCTTATTAAAATCTCTCTTGCTAAGAGTGCAGGTACAAAACCTTGGGTAAAATGTCCAAGCTTGTCATAGTTGTTTCGCTCCATTTGAAAAATATCTTTGAGAGTGTCAAAGAGTGGAACTTCTGCATAAGTATAGTGTCCTCCAACCATCAAAACGATACAATGAAGCAAAATAAAAAAATACAAAATCGGTGTCAGTTCAAATGTTTTGTAAGTCTTTAAGAGTATAACAGCACCAATAAGTGCTGGTAATACCTCCAAAAACCAAGTGAAATAATCTTTTGGCTCGATAGCTGACCAAAGAAGAACTGTAAAAAAAGTGAGTATCCAAAGGGTTTTGTTCATTATTGTTTCCATTTGATTTATTTAGTCATGTGTTTATCTTAATATAATACCAAATCAATAATATAAAGAAAATAATCGGATACATATGACTTTAGAAGAAAAACTACAAAACCTCCCAAATGATGCAGGGGTTTATCAATACTTTGATAGAAATAATCGTCTTTTATACATAGGAAAAGCGAAAAATCTTAAAAATAGAATTAAGAGCTATTTTCAATTTACTCCCGTTTTAGCTCCATCAAGCCAACTTTCATATCGAATAAGCAAAATGATAAGTGAAGTGGCAAATTTGGAGTATATTATAGTGCCAAATGAAAATGATGCTTTGATTTTGGAAAATTCACTTATCAAACAACTCAAACCAAAGTTCAATATCCTTTTAAGGGATGATAAAACTTATCCATATATCTATATTGATACAACGGAAGATTTTCCTAGACTAGAAATTACTAGAAAAGTTCTTAAAGGAAAAGGGATCAAATATTTTGGTCCATTTAGTACTGGGGCTCGTGATATGCTCGATAGTATCTATGAAATTTTGCCACTTGTTCAAAAGAAAAGTTGTATCAAAAGTGGTAAAGCTTGTTTGTTTTATCAGATACAGAAGTGTTTAGCTCCTTGCGAAGCAAAGATTACAAAAGAGGAGTATCAAGAGATAATCGAAAAGGCACTTTATTATATATACAATAAAGGTAAATTGATCGAGGATATCACAAAAAAAATGGAAAAACTGAGTGAGGATTTTCGTTTTGAAGAAGCAATGGTGCTTCGTGATAGAATCAAAACAATTGAAAAATCTGAGCTTAAATCGACCCTTGATTTTGCAAATTTTGATAATCTTGATCTTTTTAGTATAGCATTTGGAGAAAGTAGAGGGGTGATAGTGCAGATGTTTATTAGGGATGGAAAACTTATCTCCTCATCCCATAATTATATAAGCATTACAGAGATAACAGAACTTGAAGATATTTATAAAACAGCGATCGTAAATTATTATGCAAATGAGATCCCTACGATTCCAAGTGAGATTATTTTGCCAATAGAACTAGAAAATAGTGAAGAGTTAGAAAACTTTATAAGTTCAAGATTTGGTAAAAAAATAGCGATCAATCTACCTAAAATTGGAAAGAAAAAAGATCTTCTTTTGATGGCAGAGAAGAATTGTGATGAGCTATTAAAATTAGATAGAACTGTTATAAAAGATGATATATATACTCATCTTAAAAATCTATTTCATCTATACAAAATGTCATATCGTTTTGAGTGCTTTGATAATTCACATATAATGGGTCAAGCTACAGTAGGATCTATGGTAGTCTGGGATAATAATGCGTTTATAAGAGATGATTATCGATTATACAATCTTCATGAGAGAGATGAGTATGGTCAAATGAAAGAGATGTTATCAAGAAGAGCTGAAAAATTTAGAGAAAATCCAGCTCCAGATGTGTGGATTATTGATGGTGGAAAAACATTAGTGAACCTTGCTTATGATATTTTGATGAGTGTTGGAGTGAGTATAGATGTGATTGGTATCGCAAAAGAAAAAATTGATGCAAAAGCAAATAGAGCCAAAGGTGGGGCAAGAGATATTTTATACACAAAAGAGGAAGTTTTTAGACTAGAGCCAAGTGATAAGAGGTTGCAATTTATACAAAGACTTAGAGATGAAGTGCATAGAACTGCTATAGGTTTTCATAAAAAACAAAAGAGAAAAGAGGATAAACAAATATCGCTTTTAAGCATCAAAGGGATAGGGGAAGCAAAGGTACAAAAACTCCTTTCTTATTTTGGTACATTTGAAGCGATTAAAGAGGCAAATCAAACTCAACTTCAAGAGGTCTTAAATGAAAAAGATGCTACTATCTTGCTTCAATATTTTAAATCAAAAGAGTGAAAATGTCATACATTAAGTTAAACAAAGAAAATCTGTTTTATAACTTACAAACTTGTGCAGATCATGCAGGTGGAAAAGAGAAAATAGCAATAGTTTTAAAAGATAATGCATATGGACATGGACTTTTGGAGATTGCTACTTTAGCTAATCAATTTGGGCTTACAAAAGCAGTAGTACAAACATACCAAGAAGCTAAAATAATAGAGGATTTATTTGAAGCTATCTTAATCTTAGCCGATACACAAATTGATACTTATTCACATAGTTTTCACATCGCAATTAACTCCCTTGAAGATCTTTCACGGGTTCCTATAAACTCGAATATTCACATCAAAATTGATACAGGAATGCACAGAAATGGCATATCGCCTGATCAGCTAGAAGTGGCTTTGTTAACGGCTTTTGAAAAAAAATTAAAAATTTGTGGAGTTTTTACACACCATAAAAGTGCTGATGAATTGAGCAGTGAATTTTTCTTTCAAGAGGCTGTTTTTAAGGGCTTGAAAAAGGATGTGAAAAAAATATGTGAAAAACTTAATCTATCAGATATTTTGTTTCATAGTTCTAATTCAGCTGCACTTTTTAGAGAGCAAAATTTTAGTGGTGATATGGCAAGAGTAGGTATTGCTAGTTATGGATATCTTGATGCTCATGAAGCACTTAATTTTCCAAAACTCAAACCAGTTCTTTCACTTCATGCTAAAAAAATAGCAACCCGTGTTTTAAAAGCAGGTCAAAGAGTAGGATATGGTGGAACTTATGAAGCACCAAAAGATATGATAATCTCTACATATAGTATTGGATATGGAGATGGATTTAGAAGACTAGGTGGTAAACCATTTACAATAGCCAATGGTAAAGCTATCTTAGGAAGAGTTTCTATGGATAATATTGTAGTAGAGGGTGATGATGATGAGATTTGCATTTTTGATGATGCTAGAGAGCTTGCCAAGCTACATGGAACGATCACTTATGAGATATTAACTGATCAAAAATCAAATATTCCTAGAATCATCGTTTAAATTATTTTCAAATCGATAAAAAAAAGGGAAGGAGATTTTTCTCCTTCCCTTTTTTATTCGCTTTTTTAAAGCTTAGCTAGCAGCTTTATCGTCAAGTTCTCTAATATTTCGTTTTTTCACATAGTTATTAAGTCCAATGTGATTGTTATATCCAAGTAATTTAGCAATTTTTCTAACACTTAATCCAACTGCTAAGAGCTCTTCAATCTTATCTCTTTTTTTGTCAAATTTAGATTTTTGGATGGTACCTTTTGGTTTACCAAGACTCATACCATCAAGTTTCTTAGCAGTAAGTGCTTCTTTTGTTCTAAGACTCATAAGATCTTTTTCTAAAGAGATAGTCATTCCAATGATTCCTAAAATCATCTTTGTAAGCATATCGTCTTTACTCTCTAGGTCAAGATTTTGGCTGATACTTACGATTCGTACCCCTCCATTTAAAAGATTTTTGAGCATATCTAAAATAGAAGAGATAGTTCTTCCAAATACATTTAAGTCATAAACAAGGATTGTACATCCTCTTTTACAATCAGTTAAAAGTGTAGAAATCTTCTCCTCATCTTCTGGTACATTGATTTCAATCTCAACATTATTATGCAATTGAAGATTATTAGAGTGGAGATATTTTGCTATTCCAATCGCTTGATTTTGAGTGTACTCTTCATTGTTTTTGTTGATTCTTATAAAACTGATTATTTTTTCCATGTGTTTATTCCTTTTATATAAAATGTATAAATTAAAATTTAAGTATACAATAAAAAGTATATCTTTAAAATTAAATGTTATACAGAATGATATACTATTTATCTTAAACTAAAATTAAGGAATGTGAAGAAATACCATTATTTTAAAGAAATTTGATCAAACTTGATCATTTTTTGATGATTTGTAAAGAAACATTTTATAAATCGAATTTTGATTTGTTGAAATTTGTAGTTTGTATAAAGTGCTTTTTTGATAAAATATAAACTTATTTTAAAAATTGTTGGCGGTGTTAAAATGAAATTAGTCGTTGGGATTACTGGTGCAAGTGGAGTTGGATTAGGATTAAAATTTTTAGATCTACTTCCTCAAAGCGTAGAGGTCTATTGTGTACTTTCAAATAGCGCAAAAACTGCCTTACAATTGGAACAAACAAGGTCATTACCAACCGGAAAGAATATTTTATTTTATGATGATAAAAGTATAGGTGCTTGTATAGCATCTGGATCTTTCCAAACAGATGCGATGATAATCTTACCTTGCAGTATGAATACACTTGCAAAATGTAGTGTGGGGATAGCTGATAGTCTCATCACAAGAGCATTTTCTGTAATGCTTAAAGAGAAGCGAAAAGTTGTACTTGCTCCAAGAGAGATGCCATTTAATACGATACACTTAGAAAATATGACCAAGTTATCAACAATTGGTGTAATCATTTCGCCACCGATGTTAGGGTATTATTCAAATCAACAAACACTTGAAGAGATGGAGAACTTTATCATCGGTAAATGGTTCGATACTTTGGGAATCGAGCACAATTTATACAAAAGATGGAGTTAGAATTGTTAGAGAAAAGAAAAAGAGCTATTTATAGCGGAACATTTGATCCTATTACAAATGGCCATATCGATATCATAAAAAGAGCTTTGCAAGTGTTTGATGAAGTGATTGTAGCAGTTGCAAACTCAAATGCAAAAAATCCTATGTTTGATACTGAAACAAGGGTTATGTTAGTAGAAAAAGCTACACAAGGGCTTAATGTGAAAGCTAAATCGTTTAGTACTTTGCTTGTTGATTTTGCTAAAGGTGAGGATATCAATATTATTATTAGAGGACTTCGAGCAGTGAGTGATTTTGAATATGAGCTTCAGATGGGATATGCGAATAGTTCATTAGATAAAAACATTGATACTATGTACTTTATGCCAACACTTCAAAATGCTTTTGTAAGCTCTTCAGTTGTAAGGGAAGTACTTAAATTTAATGGATGTGTGAGTCACTTAGTACCAAATGAGATTTTGGATGATCTAAAGAAACTCCAATCGATAGAACAATGCTGATATAGTTGAAATAGTGTGTGAATAATTGGAGGTAGAGAGAAATGTATATTGTAATTGAGGGGATAGATACAGCTGGAAAATCAACCCAGCTTGATATTTTAAAGAAAAATTATCCTGAGGCTATTTTTACAAAAGAACCAGGTGGAACAAAAATAGGGCTAGAGCTTCGTGAAATGGTTTTAAATGCAAGAGCAAAATCTAAAATCGCTGAGATGTTTTTATTTTTGGCAGATCGAGCAGAGCATCTTGAGGAAGTAGTAAAGCCAAATAGGGGAAATATGCTTATTAGTGATCGAAGTATGATATCTGGTATGGCGTATGCAAAAGATTTTCCAATCTCTATGACGATGGAGCTTAATAAGATAGCAATGGATGGTATTAAGCCTGATTGTGTGATTATGCTTGAACTCTCTCAAGAGGAGCTTACTAAAAGGTTATCTGGAAAATCAAATGATGGGATAGAAAGTAGAGGAATAGCGTATCTTCTTGAGATCCAATCAAAAATGAAAATGATTATAGGGGAATTAAATATTAACAATCTAATAGTTGATGCCTCATTGCCAATAGAAACAATAGCACAAAAGATAGATAATTTTATAAAAGGAAAATAATGGAAAATATTCAAAGTTTACGAGGTATGAAAGATATTAAAGAGCAAGAGGGTGAGCTTTTTAATTATTTTATCTCTAATGCATCGCAAATTGCTTCAAGATACGGTTTTTCTTATTTAGAAACACCGATCTTAGAAGAGACAGCACTTTTTAAAAGAAGTGTAGGAGAATCAAGTGATATCGTTGGAAAAGAGATGTATCAGTTTATTGATAAGGGTGAAAATGATGTATGCTTACGACCTGAAGGGACAGCTGGGGTTGTTCGAATGTTTATCCAAAATAAGCTAGATCGTGCAGGGGGAACTCGAAAATATTTTTATTATGGACCAATGTTTCGATATGAAAGACCGCAAAAAGGGCGTCTTAGAGAGTTTCATCAATTTGGATGTGAGTCTTTTGGAGAAGCAAGTGTTTATGAAGATGCAAATATTATTTTGATGATCAGTGAAATCCTTAAAAGCGTAGGAATAGGGTACAAACTTCTCATCAATTCATTAGGATGTAAAGAGTGTATGCCACCTTATAAAGCTCATCTTGTAACACATTTGAAAGATTTACATCTTTGTGAAGATTGTGATAGAAGAATAGTTACAAACCCAATTAGAGTACTTGATTGCAAAAATGAAAGTTGTAAAGTAGAACTTCAAAATGCTCCAAAAATAACACACAACCTTTGTGGAGATTGTAACACCGATTTTGAAGAGTTAAAAAATATTCTGGATATGAATGGTGTTCAATACGAAGTAGATACAAATTTAGTCAGAGGGCTTGATTATTATACAAAAACAGCTTTTGAATTTGTAAGTGATGAGATAGGGAGTCAAAGTGCAATTGCAGGCGGTGGAAGATACGACAGACTTACAGAGTTTTTAGGTGGAAGAGCTACACCTGCAGTTGGATTTGCGATTGGGATCGAGCGACTTTTAGAACTTGTAAAGATGCCACACAATAGTGAAGAGATAATCTATATTGGATCGATGTGCGAAGGTGCTTCAAAAACAGTTTTTTCACAAGTAGCTAAAAAAAGAAAAACACACAAAGTACTTACTGATTATAAAGTGAGAAGTTTTACAAAACATAATGAAAATGCGAAAAAACAAAACGCAACTGTTATTGCTTTAATTGGGGATAACGAATTAACAAATGGA
This sequence comes from uncultured Arcobacter sp., assembly GCA_937860115.1. Lineage (GTDB taxonomy): Bacteria > Campylobacterota > Campylobacteria > Campylobacterales > Arcobacteraceae > CAIJNA01. The sequence continues at coordinate 9,937 of CALMBI010000230.1, forward strand.
ACAATTTGGGTGAAAAATATCCAAACAAACGAAGAGATGAATTTACCAATAGGGGAGTTTTAATGAAAGCAAAAAAAAGTATTAGTCTAAATAATTATGGAATTGATATTTGGGGAGATGGTAATTTTTTTATTGAAGATGGTGTAGTTAAAATCAATAATGGAGAGAAACCAAGTTTAATTGATATAGTGAAAAAAGTAAGAAGTGATGGTGGAAACAAAGGTCCCTTACTTATAAGGTTTCCACACCTTACACTTAAACAAATTGATACACTTTATACGACCTTTAATAATTCTATAAAATCATATAATTATGATGGTACATTTAATGCTGTTTTCCCACTCAAAGTAAATCAGTTTCCTAATTTTGTATTACCAATGGTTGAGGGGAGTAAAAAGTATAATTATGGACTAGAAGCTGGTAGTAAAGCTGAACTTATCCTTGCAATGAGCTACAATAATATAGATGCTCCAATCACAGTAAATGGTTTTAAAGATAAAGAGATGATTATTTTAGGATTTATCGCTGTAAAAATGGGCTATAACATCACTATTACTCTTGAAGGGATAAATGAACTTGATAAGATTATTGAGGTGTATCATGAGTTTAATGGTGAGTTTTGTCCAAATATAGGACTAAGAGTTCGACTTCATAGTGGAGGAAGTGGTGTTTGGGCAAAGAGTGGAGGGATTGACTCTAAATTTGGCCTTAGTTCAACAGAGATACTTGAAGCTTATGAAGATCTATCAAAAAATAATATGTTGCCATATCTTTCTATGATCCATTTTCATATTGGTTCAGCGATGACTTCGATTATGCCACTTAAAAAAGCATTGAAAGAATCAGGGCATATTTATGCGGAACTTGTAACGATGGGTGCAAGCAATCTTAAAAATATCAATATTGGTGGGGGACTTGGGATAGAGTATAGCCAGTTTCATAAAGAAAAGCATTATTCACTAGAAGAATTTAGTAATGATGTTGTCTTTACACTCAAAGAGATCACAAAACAAAAAGGGGTAAAAGAGCCAAATATTTTCACTGAATCGGGTAGATTTATAGCAGCTCCTTCAACTGTTTTAGTGACACCTGTATTGGAACTTTTCTCTTCAGAATATGAATTAGAAAATCTAAAATTAAAAGACTCAAACGAAGATCCAACAAGAATCGATCCACCACTCATTAAAGAGCTTTATGATCTATACAAATCAATAAATGTAAAAACAGCAAGAGAATATATGCACGATGCATTAGAGCACCTAGAGTCTCTTCTTACGCTATTTAGTTTAGGTTATATTGATTTGCAAGATAGAAGTAATGGAGAGATTTTAACTCACTTGATTATTAAAAAAACGATATCGTTATTGTCCGTTGAAGATTATACAGAACTAGTAAAAATCGAAGCAAAAATTCAAGAGAAGTATCTACTTAATTTTTCAATTTTTCAATCACTTCCTGATTTTTGGGGAATAGATCAAGAGTTTCCTGTGATGCCTTTAACGCACCTAGATATTCCAGCTACAAGAAGTGCAACTTTATGGGATATCACATGTGATAGTGATGGTGAGATGCCTTTTAATCCAAAAAAACCACTCTATTTACACGATGTTGATCTTAAAAAAGAGGAATATTTCTTAGGATTTTTCCTAGTCGGTGCTTATCAAGATGTACTTGGAATGAAACACAACTTATTTGCTTCACCATCTGAAGTAAATGTAGTATTTGAAAATGGTAAAGCAGTTCTAAAAGATTTTTTACCTTCACAAAATATTCATGATATATTAGAAGATCTTGATTATCATATGTTTAATTTGCAACAAAAACTGTTTTCTAAACTAAGAGATGATGATCTACTTTTTACGCTCAAAAAGTTTTTAAAAGATAATGGATATCTAAAAATCGGAATGAGTTCACAAAAATAATGGGACTTTTTTCAACTATAAAAGAGGACTTTTTACTTCCAAAGAAGAATGACCCAGCACTTCATTCCTCTTTTGAGCTTGTATTTAATTATCCAGGAGTTTGGGCTATTATCCATTATCGAATAGCACATAAACTCTATCAAAAAGGATTTAAAGTACCTGCTCGAATTATCTCTGGAATCGCTCAGTTTTTAACTTCTATCGATATTCATCCAGCTGCTACAATTGGAAAACGTGTATTTATCGATCATGGATTTGGGGTAGTTATTGGTGAAACATCTGTTATTGGTGATGATGTGCTTATCTATCAACAAGTGACACTTGGTGGCGTGAGTCTTTCAAAAGGGAAACGTCATCCAACAATAGGAAATGGTTGTGTTATTGGTGGCGGAGCAAAAATCTTAGGAAATATTGAAATAGGGGATAATTGTAAAATTGGCGCAAATTCGGTTGTGATAAAAGATGTACCATCATGTTCAACTGCAGTTGGAGTTCCTGCAAGAATTGTAAGGAGAAATGTAGCAACTAGTGAAGATGACACAAAAGTAGCTAATGCAGATTTCCCAGATGTTTCAAAAGAGATGATTATATATCTTATGAAAAGGGTTGCTGTTTTAGAACATGCGATCAAAGAGCAAGATGGGATCGATGTAAGTGCTGAAGATAAAGAGCTAGAAGATATTTATAGTAATTTTATCGATTCAATGAATAAATAACTATGTTTTTAGAATTATCACTTTTTGGAGTCCTTACAGGTTTTATATCTGGTTTTTTTGGTGTTGGTGGTGGGATGGTACTTGTCCCAATGCTTTTGCTTATTGGTTTTGTGATGAAAGAAGCTGTTGCTATCTCTATTATGCAGATGGTATTTAGTTCTATTTATGGAACATTTCTAAATTACAAACAAAATAAAGATCTACTCAAAGATGGTTTGATTATAGGATTTGGTGGTTTTGTTGGTGGATTTCAAAACGGTTTTATCCATTCAGTTGTTTCAAATGAATTTTTAGAATATTTTTTTCTTTTTATTATTATTTTTTCTATTTATAGAATTGGAGCTTCTTCACCACAAGGAAATGAAGCAAAAAAAACTCAAAACAAACCACTTCTTTTTTTAATCGGATTTATTATTGGTGCTATTGCTATGAGTATTGGTGTTGGTGGAAGTGTTATGCTTACACCACTTCTTGTAGGATATCTTTTTTATAATCTCAAAGACGCTTCCTCACTTGGATTATTTTTTGTGATTTTTAGTTCACTTGCTGGATTTATTTCGCTCAGTTTAGTAGGTGAAATGCTTTATAATGAAGGGTTGATTGTAGCGATTGGATCACTTATTGGAGTTTATTTTGGGATTAAAATGAAACACATAGTCCATATTGAAAATTATAAAAAATATCTCTTGACATTAAATACTCTTATCTTAATCTCTATGTTATATAAAATGTTTTTTTAAAATTAAAGTGTACCATTTTTCATTTCTAAGATCATTTTAGCTAACTCTTCATCGCTTACACAATCCCCATCTTCATGATCTATATGGTGTGCTGATGGGGAAGTTTTTATCTTTGCTTCTTCTAATGTTTCTTTTGGGATCTGATGTTTTTCTATTAAAAGATTCATCACTCTTTCTATCTTTTGGCGATTGAGATCTTGGAATTGCATATCGTCCATAATTTGAAACAAAAGTCCTTTTACAATTGTTCCACTTCTCCACTTTCTATCAAAGAGATGATCTTATCAAGTTCGCTAATCACATTTGCTGCATGTTCTTCTGCACTCACTTTTGCACTATTGAGTTCTTTGATAAGTGTTAGTTCGAAATTAGTTTCCAAATCTTGTACAAGCATAGTGTAACCTTTATAAAAAATATCCTTGGATAATATCTGAGTTTATGTTTTAGTTTGCTTATAAGTACCACCAACCAATAAATCACTAAAAAGTAGTTTTAGAAGTGTTCTAGTGTGAAGAAGAATTTTGAAATCGTATATTATACGATGATAAAGTTCTGATGAAGCAATAGAATACTTATAAGACTATATTTACTACTATTACAGCATCATTGATTTATAGCTTTACAAGAGTAAAGCTCAAATCACTTCTTTGTACTAGCAGTAAACTATAGTTTCTTTTGTAGAGATTTATTGGTTGGTGGTACTTAATAGTCATGAAAATTAAAGATTGACACTTTTGTGTAAATAGTTTACTCTTAGAGCGTTATTATCTCTTTTTTGGTACAATCGCGACATCTACAAATATAATTAATAAATAAAAAAAACGGAGATTTAAAATGGTAAAAATCGTAAAACTAAAAAAAGCTTTTGGACCAAGAGTTTTATTTCAAGATATCAACTTATCACTAGATAGTGGAAAACGATATGGACTTATTGGAGCAAATGGAGCAGGAAAAACAACATTTTTAAAAATGTTAAGTGGACAAGAGGAGATCACAGAGGGTGAAGTACAAGTTCAGTCTGGTAAAAAAGTGGGAGTACTTAGTCAAAATCAATTTGCATTTGATGAATATACCCTAGCAGATGCAGTTTTAGCTGGAAATAAAAGATTGTTTGATGCAATCAAAGAGAAAGATCGACTCTATATGGAAGAGTATACTGATGAGATTGGTGAAAAACTTGGAGAATTAGAGATAGTTTGTTGTGAGGAAGATCCAACTTATGAATATGATGTCAAAATTACTAAAATTTTAGAATCACTTGGATTTCCAGCTGCAACTCATGGTGAACTTATGAGTACACTTACAGGTGGAGATAAATTTAAAATTCTCCTTGCGCAAGTACTTTTTCCAAGACCAGATGTACTCTTTCTTGATGAGCCTACGAATAACCTTGATATTGAAACTATCTCTTGGTTGGAAAATCAATTGCAACACCATGAAGGAACAATGGTCGTAATCTCTCACGATAGACACTTCTTAAATGCTGTTTGTACACATATCTTAGATGTTGATTTCAAAAAAATTAGAGAGTTTACAGGAACTTATGATGATTGGTATATCGCTTCAACAGTTTTAGCAAAACAAGCACAAACAGATTTTGACAAAAAACAAAAAGAGAAAGCGGATCTTGAAGCGTTTGTAAGAAGATTTAGTGCAAATGCTTCAAAAGCAAAACAAGCAACTTCAAGACAAAAACAACTTGATAAACTAGATATTCAAGCTATTGAAGTGAGTTCAAGAAGAGATCCATCGATTGTATTTAGACAAGAAAAACCAATAAGTAAAGAGATATTAGAAGTGAAAAATATCTCAAAAAGCTATGGAGATCATGTAGTGCTTAAAGATGTAAGTATCATGATGGAGAAAAAAGACAAAATTGCTCTTATCGGGGCAAATGGGGTTGGAAAAACAACATTATGTGAAATCTTGATGGGAAATTTACAATCTGATGGTGGGGAAGTAAAATGGGGAGCAACTGCAACTGTAAGTTATTTCCCACAAAACGCAACAGACTTAATCCAAGGGGATAGTACACTTTATGATTGGTTAAGGGATTTTGATAGAGAAGCTGATATTAGTGAGATTAGAAATTGTCTTGGAAGAATGTTATTTAATGGACAAGAGCAAGAAAAATCGATCAAAAATTGTTCTGGGGGTGAAAAACACAGAATGATGCTTTCTAAAATCATGCTTGAGAGAAGAAACTTTTTACTTTTAGATGAGCCTACAAATCACCTTGACCTTGAAGCAATTATTGCTCTTGGAGAGGGATTACTTGCTTATGAAGGGAATGTTATTTGTGTCTCTCACGATAGAGAACTTCTTGATGTATTTGCAAATAGAATTATAGAGATCCAAGCAGATGGAACGATTCTTGATTTTGAAGGATCTTATGAAGAGTTCATAGAACACAAAGCATCAATAAAAGGATAATCCTTATATGGAAAAAACAACATTTTTAGTTATTTTAGTTTTATTTGTAATAGCTTTTGCAATGAAACGAAGTGTTTTAAATATGTTGCAAAAAAATGGAAAACTATTGTGGCTTACTCAAGAGATGGCTACATATATTTTCTTTGGATTATTTATTGTTTTAATGATCGTTGGGGTACTTTTTACTTCACAAACTCAATCCGATTTTGCAAATGTCAATGATGGATTTGAAAAAATTAGAGATGGTGGAGATAAAAATCGACCACATAGATATTTTGATATCAATACATACTGGTAGAATAAAAAGGAAAAGTTATGTTTAAAAGATTTAGAAGAAAAAGAGTAAATGAAACTTTACGGAATTTAGTAAAGGAAACAGTGCTTACAAAAAATGATTTTATCTATCCTTTATTTGTAAAAGAGGGAACTGGAATAAAAAATGAGATAAGCTCAATGCCAGGTGTATTTCAAATGTCAATTGATGAGATACTAAAAGAGTGTGCATACATAAGAACAATTGGGCTTAATAGCATTATTCTTTTTGCTATACCTGATCTAAAAGATAGTATTGGAAGTGAATGCCTTTGTGAGCATAGTATCATAAGTCGTACAGTGAAAGCTATCAAAAAAGAGTTTCCAGATATGTTTGTGGTGACTGATCTTTGTTTTTGTGAATATACTGATCATGGGCATTGTGGGATTTTAGATGAAAATTCTACAGTGAATAATGATGCTACTTTAGAGATTTCAGCCCAACAAGCTCTTATTCACGCTAAAGCTGGTGTTGATATGATTGCACCAAGTGGAATGATGGATGGGATTATAGAAGCACTCCGTACAACACTTGATAGTAATGGATATGAAAATCTTCCAATTATGGCATATAGTACAAAATTTGCAAGTGCTTATTATGGACCATTTAGAGATGTTGCAGAATCTGCTCCAAGTAAGGGTGATAGAAAAATGTATCAAATGGATCCAGCTAATCGTCTTGAAGCTATCGAAGAATCGCTTGAAGATGAGAGACAAGGTGCTGATATCTTGATGGTAAAACCAGCTCTTGCTTATCTTGATGTGATACGAGAGATAAGAAATGCTTCAAAACTTCCACTTGCGGTTTATAATGTAAGCGGTGAATATGCGATGCTTCAAGCAGGAAAAAAAGCTGGGATCATCGACTATGAAAGAGTTATGATGGAAACACTTCTTAGTTTTAAAAGAGCAGGGGCTGATATTATCATCACTTACCATGCAAAAGAAGCTTGTGAAATTTTAAATAAACAATAGATGTAAAAAGAAGCAATGAAAAAATTTACAATTTTTGGAAATCCAGTATCTCACTCAAAATCTCCTCAAATGCACAATGCAGGATTTAAAGCGATTGGATTTGATGGGGAATATTCTAAAACACACTTAGAAAATGGTGAAGAGATCAAAAATGTATTTATTGATGGTGGATTTAGTGGAGCTAATATCACAGTTCCTCATAAAGAGTTTGCTTATAAAAATGCAGATATCTTAGATCCATTAGCACAAAAAATTGGTGCTGTGAATACTTATGTAAATATTGATGGGAAAATCAAAGGATATAATACAGATGCACCTGGATTTTATAAAGCGATAGAGGAGTTTGATGATGTATCAAATATTTTATTGCTTGGTGCAGGTGGAACTGCAAAATCTATTGCTGTTATTTTAAGAGAAAAAAATATACCACTTACAATTTTAAATAGAAGTCACAACTCAAAAGAGTTCTTTTTGTCTCTTGGATGTGAGTTTTATGATTTTGAAACATTTACAAAAGAAAAACAATTTGATTTGATTGTAAACTCTACAAGTGCAGGCTTAAGTGATGATAGTTTTCCGGCACCTTTAGAGATTCTCACACCACTTATCAAAAATACAAAATATGCCATTGATTGCATCTATGGAAAAATCACTCCTTTTTTATCTTTGGCAAAAGAGCACAATATCACTTTTAAAGATGGTGAAGATATGCTTTTATACCAAGGGGTTTTAGCGTTTGAGCTATTTACTGGAACAAAAGCCGATAATATGGTAATTGAAGCAATGAGAAAAGGTTTAAAAGGATAGTAGATATAGATTATATCTACCCTTTATCTACCCACACATATGTTTTT
>CALMBI010000231.1 GCA_937860115.1 uncultured Arcobacter sp.
TGCTTCTTTCACAACATCAAGATACTCATCTATTGTTTGATTTAAATCTTCTATCGTTTGTATAGTTTCATTTGTATCATTTAGATCAAAATTTTCTTCTTTTGTGATATTAAGGTCTGTTGCATTGAGATCATCAGTTTTTTTATCTTTAGTATTATTTTTGCTTAAATCAAGAGGTGGTGTTTGTTTGATTGAAGATGTATTACTAAAATCTATAAAATCATAATGGTCCCCATCAATTTTAAAGTATTCAGAGAGTCTCCCCTCAGATGTTAAGAGTTTAAAAATATTTGTGATGTGATCTTGTTCATATTTGACTAGATCAAGTTCAGCACCATTGAGTTGTCTTTGACCTTGGAGGAGCACTTGAAGATCTTGTTCACCAAGTTGGAACCCTTCCCAATATGAGTTAACCATCTCTGTAGATGCAGCTACCTCTTTTTTTGTGTTGATCAGTGTTTCTTCTAAGGATTTGATTGAGTTAAAAAGTTTTGTAGTTTCCCACTTGATTTTTTTTACCTCTTCATTGTATCTGTAATTCAGCTCTTGTAACGAGCTAAATACTGTCATAGTAGCTATGGTATCTTTCCCACCATTATAGAGATTGTAATTAAGTGTAACTTTTCCATCGTATGAAGTTTCGTTTGCAGTAAACCCTTCTTTGTCGAGTACATTTTTATAGTTTAGTTCTAAATCAATTTTTGGTTTAAAAGATGCTTTCATATTTAAAAGTTTATCTTTTGTCGATTGTATATTTAATCTATAGTTGATAAGGTTTAAGTTATTTTCTATAATATCTTCAAAAAGTGCATCAAGTGTAGTTAGATTGATAGGAAAAGATTCTTCAAATGGAGCTGTTTTTCTAAAATCCTCACCAACAGTATAGACATAAAAATCAATAGCATCTGCAAGTTCCGATTTTACTCGTATCAATTTTCCACTTGCATTTGCGATATTGGCTTTTACTGCACTCAAATCACCAATAGAAAGAGCACCACTATCATATTTGATCTGGGTGATCTCTAGGATCTTATTAAGTTTTTCCATATTACGTTCATTGATTACAACACTTTTGTGATTAAATAAAACACCAAAATAAGCCTTAATAGCCTTTTGGATCTCCTCTTCTAAAACGATTCTATATTTTCTTTTGGCTTCTTCAACTTTTGATTTTAAACTTTTGATTTTAAATTCTGTCGCACCACCAGCATAAAGTGATTGTCTTAGAGTAAATTTATAACTTTCATCATTAAAATCTTTATGCTCTTTAGTGTCTATTGTATCATCACCTGTATCTTCATTATGTGTTCTTTTAACACTATATTGAAAATCAACTGTTGGTAAATACGCTGCATACGCTTCTTTATAGGAAAGCTCAGTTTGAATCACTTTTTCATTTGCACTTTTTAAATCATTACTATGTGAGAGAGTTTCTAATATAACACTTTTAAGTGTTACATTATCATAGTTTGAAAAATCAAAATTATTTGATGCTTTTGAATAGTTTTGGAGTGCCAATGGATCTACAGAGATAAGTGCAGATTTTGACTCATTTAAAGTTCCCTCTTGCCCATATTGTTTATCAATATTTTTAGGAGCTTGAGGCATGTTTTGATTCTCATTATCTTCGTTTGATTTTGCAGCTTTTTTGATCGCTTCAGCGCTACTGGTACAAGGAGTGAATAGTAATAATAATGAAAGTGAACTAGAGATGAGTTTTTTCATTAATT
>CALMBI010000232.1 GCA_937860115.1 uncultured Arcobacter sp.
AAATGGAAATACTTATCGATATGGAATTGAGCTCAAAAATTGGGGTGGATTAGCTAGAAAAAGTGGTGCTAAACTCCCCTCTTTTATGAATAAAGATGAAGTAAATCGTTTTATAGAAGCTATCAATCAATATCCTTATAAAAATCCGATTTTAGCTTCAAGAAATCGTTTAATCCTAAAAACTATCCTTTATACAGGGATTAGGGTTGGAGAGGCGATCAATATCAAAGTAAAAGATTTTATCAAAGATACTGATGCTTACATGATCCAAGTAAGAGGAAAAGGAAATAAACCTAGAGTTGTGATGATTAAAGAAAATATAATAAAAAATGATCTATTACATTGGCTTTCACATAGAAATTGTGATGACAATCTCTTTTTTTGCAACCAAAAAAAGACAAAACTTACTCAAGCTTATATTGGAAGACTTGTTGAACAAATTTTACTTAGTATTGGGATAAGAAAAGAAAAAAACTGTGCGCATATGCTTCGTCATACTTTTGCGACACTTTTATATCAAAAAAGTAAAGATTTGATTTTAGTTCAAGAATCTTTAGGACATAGTGATATTAATACCTCTAGGATCTATACTCATTTCGATCAAGCACAACTCAGAAAAACAACGGATATCTTTTGAAAAAGAAATTATTTATTCCATATTTGTTCTGTATGGGTCTTACTTTACTTTTTGGAACACAAGAACCACAACAATGGGGAGAAAATGTAAGTGGCGTTTCAACGCATTTTAATACCACAAAAAAAGAGATCGCACTCACTTTTGATGCTTGCGGAGGAACACCATTTAGTAAAGGATATGATAAAGAATTGATCGATTTTTTGATCAAAAATAAAATACCAGCCACCCTATTTTTAAATACTGGTTGGATTGAAGCTAATCCAAATCTTTTTAAAGAATTACACAAAAATAGTTTGTTTGAGCTTGAAAATCATGGCACACAGCATCGCCCTCTTTCGATCAATGGTAAATCTATTTATAATAGAAAAGGGACTGTCTCAAAAGAAGAGGTTATCCATGAAGTCCAAAACAACAATCTTGTTTTTAAACAAAATAACTATTCCAAACCATTATTTTTTAGAAGTGGTACAGCTTATTATGATGAGATTGCAGTCGATGTTGTCAAAAAAGAGTTGAAGATGATAATTGCTGGATTTAGTATCAATAGTGATTATGGCGCATTAGCATCAAAAGAGACGATTAAATCAAATTTATTAAAAGCAAAATCAGGAGATATTGTAATTGCTCATATGAATCATCCTGAAGGTTTTACTGCTGAGGGATTTATGGAAGGATTGGAAATATTAAAGCAAAATGGTTTCTCTTTTGTATTGCTGAAAGATATTAAAAATAACCTTATCTACACTCCTTAGATAAAGACAACTAATCTAACCATAAATCTAAAAAGATACAATAGTAAAATGATAGAAAATGAAATTATTTATAAAGAAAAAATCGAATTATTAAACAAATGGGCAATAGCATATTATACGCAAGATAATCCACTTGCAACGGATGAAGAATATGATATTTTATATCGTAAAATAGTAGCATATGAAAATGCAAATAACTTTATCGCCTCAAACTCTCCAACACAAAGAGTTGGTGGTCTAGTGCTTGATGAATTTCAAAAAGCTTCCCATTTAAGTCGTATGTGGTCTCAAGAGGATATCTTTAATGATGATGAATTAGAAGATTGGATAAAAAGAGCCGCAAAGGTGATCGATATGAGCAAAACAGCACTTGTTTGTGAACCTAAATTTGATGGAGCAAGTCTTAATCTTATCTATGAAAATGGTCTTCTCAAGCAAGCGATCACAAGGGGTGATGGTTCTATTGGTGAGGATGTAACAAACAATGTAAAAACAATCACTTCCATACCACTTTCAATTGAATATAAAGGACTTATTGAAATAAGAGGTGAAGTTGTTATTAAAAAAAGTGATTTTGAGGCTATAAACCTAGAAAGGTTAGCAAATAACGAACCAACGTTTGCAAATCCAAGAAATGCAGCAGCTGGAAGTTTAAGACAACTTGATTCTGCAATTACCGCAAAAAGAAAACTTTTTTTTCAAGTCTGGGGAATTGGTGTCCAAAATATGGGATTTGAAACATATTCACAAATGTTGGAATACATTTATAGTTTAGGATTTGCAAAACCTCCACTATTAAAGGTCTGCACTAGTTTTAAAGATATTCAAGATATTTACACACAAATATTACAATCTAGAGATTCTTTAGAAATGGGTCTTGATGGTATGGTGATAAAGATCGACAATCTACTCTATCAAGATGATCTTGGATATACAGTTAAATACCCTAGATGGTCATGTGCTTATAAGTTTCCTGCTGTTGAAAAGATTACGCAAGTAAAAGATATTATTTTACAAGTTGGTAGAACTGGTGCTATTACGCCTGTCGCATCCGTAACACCCACTTTAATCGATGGCTCAACCGTAAGTCGTGCAACTTTGCATAATTTTGATGAGATAGAAAGATTGGATCTTAAAATTGGGGATTATGTAATTATTATTAAAAGTGGAGATATTATCCCAAAAATCACAAAAGTATTGACTGATCGAAGAGTTGGAGATGAAAAAGATATCATACGTCCTACTTTATGTCCAACATGTCAAAAAGAGCTTCTTGATGAAGGGATACTTATCAAATGTCAAAATATGGAGTGTCCAGATAGAGTTATTAATAGCATAATCTATTTTGCTAGTAAAAACTGCATGAATATCGATGGGCTTGGCAATAAAATAGTTGAACTACTTGTTAATAAAGGAAAAATCAAAGATATTTTAGATCTTTATAGTTTACAATATGAGGATCTTGATGGATTGGAAAGTTTTAAAGAGAAAAAAATCAATAATCTTTTACTGTCTATAGAAAATACAAAACACACAGAACTTCATAGGCTTATTAATGCACTTGGGATTGAGCATATTGGTGAAGTTGCAAGCAAACAACTTTGTGATAGATTTGGTAAAAATATTTTGGATGTAAATGAAACTGACCTTTTAGAACTTGAGGGGATTGGCACCCAAATGAGTGATTCGTTTTTAGAGTTTGTAAGGGTTAATAGAGAAATTATAGAAAAATTATTTGAGATCATTGAGCCTACAATCAAAGAAAAAATTGAAGCAAAAGAGAATCTTTTTAAAGCAAAAACTGTAGTATTAACAGGAACAATGTCAAAAAATAGAGATGAGATCAAAAAGATTTTAGAAGAACTTGGAGCAAAAATAGCCTCATCTGTTTCTAAAAAAACAGATTTTGTGATCTATGGTGAGGATGCTGGAAGTAAGTATGATAAGGCAATTGCACTTGGTGTAGCTGTTTTGGATGAAATAGAATTTAATAATATAATTGGAGAATAGATTTTGAGTGGTTTTTTAGTTTTTTTACTGGTATTATCTGTACTAGTGTTTGTCCATGAGCTTGGGCATTTTAGTGTTGCAAGATATTTTGGTGTAACTGTACATCAGTTTTCTATCGGATTTGGTCCAAAATTGGTGAGCAAATATTGGAAAGGTACAAATTGGAGCATATCACTTATTCCACTTGGTGGATATGTACAGATGAAGGGGCAAGAGGATTTGGATCCCGCTAAAACAAGTATGGATAAAGATAGCTATTCTGTTTTAACGCCAACAAAAAGGATCTTTATTTTATTAGCAGGTCCATTTGCAAATTTCATATTAGCATTTTTTCTATATATTTTTGTTGGTATGATGGAGCATAATGAACTTGGAAATCAAATAGGTAAAGTAATCAAAGATTCCCCTGCTTATAGTGGTGGACTTCGAGATGGTGATAAAGTGATTTCGATCAATGATAATCAAGTTGTGGTGTGGAGTGATCTTCAAAAAATAATCAAAGCAGATCAAGAGGATGAGAGACTTTATATGACAGTTGATCGAAATAGTACACAACTTACTTTTGTAGTGATTCCTAAAATGCTTGAAACCAAAAACATCTTTGGCGAGGTTGAGTATCGAAAAATGATAGGAATCTCCCCTGGTAATATCACTTCGATCTCTTATGATTTTTTTGGTAGCTTGGCTTATGGGTGGGATAAAACAGTAGAATCAAGTATGCTAATATTTCAAGGGCTTCAAAAATTACTCCAAGGGATCGTACCTAGTAGTGAAGTTGGTGGTGTGATCTCTATAGGAAAAGTGATCTCTGATGCAAGTGATACAGGGATCGTATCTCTCTTTTTGATCGCTGCTTTGATCTCTGTTAATCTTGGAGTGCTCAATCTCCTCCCTATTCCAGCACTTGATGGTGGACATATCATGTTTAACATCTATGAGCTTCTTACAAAAAGAAAACCAAGCGAAAAAGTATTGATCAATCTAACAATTGGTGGATGGGTAATTTTGATAGGTCTTATGGTGCTTGGGCTCTATAATGATATTAATAGATTTTTCTAATAAAGGGATAAAATGTTAACAAAAGAGAATGCGATACAAAATCTTGATGAGCTAATAAAACGAGTTGAATTTGCAAGATTGCAAGTGAGTGGACATAAGATTGTACAAATAGTAGGTGTTAGTAAATATAATACAAGCGAAGATGTTACTTGTGTTTATAATGCTGGGCAACGAGCTTTTGGGGAAAATAAAGTACAAGATCTAAAATCAAAACAAGATGAGCTAAATGATCTTCCAATTTCATGGCATTTTATAGGGACTTTACAAAAAAATAAAATCAACAATCTTATCGATGCAAATCCTACCCTTACACACTCACTTGATAGTTTAGATCTTGCTATGGAGCTTGATAAAAAATTGGCCCAGAAAAATAAAACAATGAATTGTCTTTTGCAAATCAATAGTAGCTATGAGGATTCAAAAAGTGGTGTTGATCCAAAGGATGCAGTTGAAATCTATAAAACTATTCAAAAAGAGTGTTCAAATATCACTTTAAAAGGTGTAATGACAATTGGAGCAAATAGTGAAAATAAAAACGAGATCATGAAAAGTTTTACGCTTACAAAAGAGATCTTTGATCAGTGTCCAGATGCAACAATTTGCTCTATGGGGATGAGTGGAGATTTTGAACTAGCTATTGCATGTGGTTCAAATATGATACGAGTTGGTAGTGGATTATTTAAAAAGAACGAAGATCTCTAGAAGTTTGTTAGTGGATATAAAGTATGACTACTTTATTGTTTTTTAACCCATCTGGTAAATAATCTATCTGGTATAATCTGAGGATCTATCGCTTCATTTTTTATAAGATGATTTACTAATTGTTTTGCAAGATATGGTGCTAACACAAATCCTCTACCACCAACTCCATTTATAATGTACAGATTTTCATATCTTTCGAATCGTGAATGATCTACATGTGTTCCATTTTTGAGATATGGAAATTTTTCTATCGTTTTAGCACTATTTATTAATGTTCCGACTATTGGAAAATAATCACTACTACCAGCCCTAGCTCCACCGTGTAATTTTATGACATTAATATTTTCTAGCTTCAAAATATCACTTGCTTTTTCTAAAAGCTCTTTTGTATCTTCTTCGCTCACTTCCCTATCGATTTCAAATCTATTATGTGTTGCACCAATTGAGACTTGATAAAGATTTTTCTCTAATTGAATAGACCTAGAAACTGAACACTCTTTATGATAATTAGTTTCAACTTTTGTTGTTGTTTCAATATCTATTCGCTGACCCCAAACAGCTCTTATATCAATATAATGCTCATTAAGCAATGATAGATTTGCTCCCGTAGCCAAAATAAGTTTTTTGGTTTTTACACTATTATTTAATATCCAGATATCATCTTGATATGTGATCGTTGTGATCTCAAGATTGAATAATTTTTCTATATCTTTTGTGAGCAATCTACAAATTTCACCACTATTGACCACTGAGCCGATTGGGAAAAAATATCCATCTTCTTTTTCCTCAAAAGGAAAATCCATATAGGGAATATAACTTTGAAACTTCTCTTGATCAATTGTATCTTTTGGGATTCTTATAGTTCCACAATTGTCTATACAATCTGGGGTATATTTTTTGTAAAATTCTACCGCATAAGGGAGTGAATGCGTTATAAGATCTTTAAAGTTATTTGGTTTTCCTAGTAGTGGAGATAAAAATGCACCAGCTGCCCCACTCGCCCCTTTTGCTACTTCTTCGAGTTTATCGATAAGTAAAATATTTTTCGTGTAGTGTGAGAGTTCAAAGGCAGTGGCTGATCCACTGATCCCGCCACCAACTATAATATAATCGTATATTTTCAAGAAAAGTACTTAGATTGTAATCTCTTTTAGATCTGCTATATTTTTAAATGCGATATAGACTAGTCCGATCAGGTTTTTTCTATTTTGTTTTATAGCTTCATTTTCATGATTTACAAATACATTTGCAAAGAAATTATCCAAACTAGGTTTTAAAGAAAAAAGCGCTTCCAACTCTTCATCATAAGTAGGATATTGTTTTGATACAACACGATTGTATTGATTAAATAAAACACTCTCTTCACTGTTTTCAAACAATGATTCATTAACACTGATTCTATTATCAAGGTTTAGATCTTTGATGATATTTGCAACTCTTTTGAAAGTTGAACTAAATTCACTAAAATCACTACTATTGACAATTGGATTGAGTGCATAGATTTTTTGAGATATTTTTAAGATATCCCCTTCCCCACTAGCAAGGACAGCTTTTACAACACTTGGATTGATATCACCAAAAATTTTAAATAGTCTATCATTGAAAAATTCTACAACTTTTTTGCTATCAAGATTGTTATAATTGTTTGATAAATCATCAATCATTTTGTATATGTTTAAATTGTATTTATTATTTATACAAATCCTAACTATTCCAGCTGCAGCACGTCTTAGTGCAAATGGATCTCTACTTCCTGTAGGTACCATTCCTAGGCTAAATAGAGCCAAAAGATTGTCTATTTTATTTGAAAGTGCTACGATTGAACTAAATAAACTTGATGGGATTTCACTCTCTTCACCTGTTGGTAAATATTGCTCTTTAAGTGCTATACAAAGTCTTTCATCTTCTTTTGCTAAAGTTGCATAGTAATATCCCATAAGACCTTGAAGCTCAGTAAACTCATACACCATATCTGTTGTAAGATCGGCCTTACTTATCATAATAGTTTTAGCTAAAAGTTCTTTTTCTGCTAAACCTAAAGTGTTAGCTAGATAATTCCCTATAACAGCTTCCCTTTCACATTTATTGTATAAACTTCCAAGTCCTTCAACAAATGTGATCGATTTTAGTCGTTCATTTGATAATCCATTTTTGATATCGTTTTTCCAAAAGAACATTGCATCACTTAGTCTTGGTCTTAAAACCTTCTCATTTCCGCTAATGATTTCACTAAAATCATCAGTAAATGAATTAGAAACCACTATAAAATGATTGAGTAATTTTCCATCTCTATAAACACCAAAATATCTTTGATTTGCTTTCATTGAATTAATAATAACTTCATCTGGAAGCTCCAAAAATTCTTCATCAAATTTACCAAGTAAAGCTGTTGGATATTCTGTTATAGCTACAACCTCATCTAATAACTCCAAATCTAATTCAACTTTAATATTATGAGCTTTTTCAAGTGCAGAAATTTGATTTAAAATGATCTCTTTTCTAATCTCAGGATAGAGGATAATTGCATTGTTTTTTAAACCTTCAAAGTATTCTTGCGCATTATTAAAACTAAATTTATCATAACTTACCATTCTGTGTGGAAAGCTTGTTTTGTTAGACGTTACACTAAAAAGTGATCCATCTATAAGCTCATCTCCAAGTAAAATAGTTAATCCCCTAATAGGTCGAATAAAGCTCTCACTTAAACTTCCCCATCTCATAGATTTTCCAAAATCAAGTTTTTTGATAAATAGATTTACCATATCATTTAAAAGATCTTTTGAGAGTTTTCCTTTTTGTTCTTTTTGGAAATATAACACTTCACCCTTATCTGTTTGTTTTGTGCTGATATTTGAGATATCAACTCCACATTTTTTAGCAAAGCCAAGAGCCGCTCCAGTTGGCTCACCATCTTTAAAAGCGATAGCTATAGGAGCTCCTAGCATCTCAACAATACTGTCATCACCTACTACTTTAAATTCTCTATGCCAAAATACCAATCTTCTTGGTGTATAGAAAAATTCAAATTCACATAAAAGATTATTTTCTTCTAAAATTTCTGCCCATTTTTTCTCAATATTTGGTAGTTCATTTAAAAATGGAATCGCTGGTAGCTCTTCTGTAGCAATCTCTATAAGTAATGGTTGTGTCATCGTTTATTTATCCCCTTTAGATTTTTTATTCTTTTTATTTTTTTCCAATTGATCAAGTCTCTCTTGTTCTCTTTTTTCTTGTATAGCTTTACGCTCTTTATTTTTCTCTACCATTTGTCTATTGAATCCTGCAATCACAATAAATAAGATAAATATAAATAAGATAACAGCTATAACATCAATAATCTCTTTCATTTTGAAATCCTTGTAAAATTGAATTAAAAATCACACCATCAATACCTTGATTTGCAACCTCTTCTATGTGTGTATCATCTTGTATGATATAAATGATTTTGCTATCAAACATATAATTTTCTGCTATTTTTTGTATTTTGGAAGCAGTTTGCAAGTCATAAATAAAAATAAATTGTGCATGTAAGCTATTAGCATAGATAGCTTGTGTTACATCATCTACAAATACACTGTATGGTATATCATTTTTGGAGCAATAATCCATCACTTCCAAATCAAATGAAAAAAATAGATTTGATCTTGATGGTGTAGTTTTAATATTCTCAATATTAGTTATAAATGAGAATTGAGGATATGGTATATATTCACTACCTAAAATAATCATCTATAATCCTATCTTGGTAAACACTCATTCGAGCAATAGTATTTTCCATTACTTAAAATCGCATCTTGTTTTGAAACATATGTTCCACATTTTGGACAATCAGTAAGTTCCTCTTCTATCTGTTTTGTATCATTGTCTAGTTTTGCTTTTTTATTAAAAAAGAACTTGTAGATAAGATACAAGGCAATCCCTAAAAGTAAAATTTTAAAAATCATTCATTTCCCTTAATATAAAGATAATTTCTGTGCTCACCAACAGATTTGATTGTATAGTTACTATATTGATCTTCAAGATCTTTTACTTCATCAGCACAAACACTCCCTTTGTAAAACAAATATGATGTGTGGTTTGTTGAAATATTTTTTGAAAGATCCAATAATAACTCTGTGTTAGTGACAGCTCTAGAAGTGATTAGTGAAAATGTCGCCCCTTCTACTTGTTCAACTCTTTTTTGGATCACGCTAAGATGTTTTAGGCCTAATATATTTTTTACATAGTTTAAAAAAGCTGCTCTTTTAGCACGAGGCTCAATCAAAGTTGCTTTGATTTCTGGTCTAGCAATCGCTAAAAGTAATCCTGGATACCCAGCGCCAGTTCCAACATCCGCAAAAGAATCAAAATTATCTACAAATAAAAGTGGGTAGATACTATCAATAATATTTGCTTCAATATCAAAATCATTTAAACTTGCTGGGGATGTGAGATTATGAACTCTTCCCCATTCTTTAAGTAATGATTTAAATTTCTCGCATCTTTGATAAAATTGGTCATCAAACGTGAAACCAAGAGCCGTAAGTTGTTTTTGAAATTGAGTATTATTTGACATTAGATAAGGTGTCCCATCTCTTCTTTTTTAACTGCAAGATATCCCTCATTTTCTTTTGTTTTTCCAACTATTACAGGAATTCTTGAAGCTATTTTTACGTTCATTTTACTCAGTTTGTCTGGATTGTTTGTAATAAGATTTATCTCTTTAATCCCATAATACTTGAAAATAAAGTCAACCACTTCGTATGTTCGCTCATCACTTGCAAATCCTAACTGATGATTTGCCTCAACTGTATTAAATCCTTTGTCTTGTAAGCTGTACGCATTTACCTTATTTAAAAGTCCGATGTTTCTACCCTCTTGACGTAAATAGATAACCATACCACTATGTTCATTTATATAGTCTAGTGCAAAATTGAGTTGTGCTTGACAATCACATTTAATACTTCCAATAGCATCACCAGTAAGACATTCTGAATGTATTCGTACATTGACTATTTCATCTTGTACACACGAATAATCTTTACTCATAACTACTAGATGCTCTTTGATTCCCTCTTTAAAAGATTGAATGAAAAAATTTCCATGTGTTGTGGGTAGTTTTGCAATACTTGAAGTTTCTATATTCATATTTCTAAAATTATTAACCTTTTATTTTTAAAAGGATGGATTATATCGAACTTTTGCTTTGTAAAGTATCGATTGGGATTTGCACTTTAAAATTAGCACCATAAAATTCTTTATTTTCGTATCTAAATGATTTATTGGAGACAAAAATCTCACCTTTCATATGATCTACAATCATTTGGTGTGACATATAAAGACCAAGCCCTGTTCCTTGACTTTGGTGTTTTGTAGTAAAGTATGGCTCAAATATTTTATTTATAATATGTTCAGGAATCCCACCTGCACTATCTTGCATCTCTATAATTCCATTTTCGTTTTTATTATCACCGTAAACTTTTATAAGCACAATTCTATCATCTAATGGGAGATTAGTTTCTACTAAAATATCTTTTGCATTATTGATGATATTAAGTATAACTTGTATCAATTCATTTTCTAAACTATTTACGTGTACTGTTTCATCTAGATCCTCAATGATATTGATTTTATGTTTTTTCATATTTCCATATTTGCATCAACACATTTATCATCTTGAAACATTAAAAGTGCTTCCATCGTCGCATTTGAGAGTGCTTTAAAAACTTTCCATAGCATTTTCTATCTCTTTGTTTTGTTTTTCTATCTCTCTTTTTTGTTTGATATTGTCGATCCATAAACAAATTTTGAGATAAAACTCGAGCTTATCAATAGGTGTTTTTATAAAATCAGAAAGTCCATCAGAGATATTTTGTTGCAAAGATATCGGATTGTAGATATTTGAAACAGAGATAACTGGCAGATTTTTGGAAAACTTTTTTCGAGCTTTGATTAAAATATCCAAACTATCATCCATATCATCAAGATTAATATCAAGTAGTAACAATGACAAATTTTCAATTGTATCAAGCTTTTTCCAAGCGCTTGCACCATTGTGAACAACAACAATTTTATATCTATGTAAGCGTAACAATTCGATTATAAAATCTCTTATTTGATCTTTTGGTTTCACAACCATAATAGTTTCAAGTGAATTTAAGATCAGTTTTTTAATAAGAAGATCAATCTCTTTAAGGATATTGAGTAGATTTCCTAATTTTACATGATAAGCTAGAAAATTATATTTTGAAAACTGTTCAACGTTGTCAATGCTATATTCTGATGTCAAAAAAACGATTCCACAATCTGTAAGATTTTGGATATCTTTTATAATTGTTTCCTCTTCTGTTGGTGAATTATTTGTGTTTAAAATAACAAGATCGATCGGCTCTTGTCTTAAGATATCATAAGAACGATCCAAAGTTGTTTCATAAAATGAGTGATAGCCAAATTTTTCTAATGTTGAATGAATTATAGAAGATTTATTACTTTGATCGATTGTTAGAATTTTAAATTCATAAAGAGTACTAAGCATTCTCTCTCTCCTTATTTTTTCTTATAGTCTCTATAGTTGGTGCATTTTTAGAAAATGCTATAAGATCTTCAGTGCTAGAAATGAGTTGTGTATCCAATATCTCCAAAGTAGCTTTTAAGACTTCAACGGTACTGAGTGCATCTTCATAAGCTCTATGATGATTTTCTATGTCGATATTTAATAGTTCTTTCAATGACTTTAAGCCATATTTTTCGGCTTCTATAGTCCTAGCTGCCAAATCGATAGTGCATATTTTTCGATTGGCAAGTTTACCTAAATGATGTTTTTCCAAACTTTCACTTATAAAATTATAATCAAAATCAACACTATGAGCTACAAAAACATCATCTTCTATAAATATTCTAAATTCTTCTAATACATTTTTTAAGCTTGGTGCATCTTCTAATATTTCAGGCGTGATCCCTGTGATCTCTTGAACTTTTTTTGGAATATTTTTACAATACACCAATGATTCATATTCTTCTATGATTATTCCATTTTTGTATTTTATTGCAGCGATCTCTATTATTTGACCTGTTTTTGGATTTCCACCACTTGTTTCAATATCTACAACGCAAAACACTTGATCTTTGATAAGGTTCTCTTTTGTTTTAAGATGTACAAAATTTTCACTAAAATAGATTGGATAGCCACTAGAGATCAGTTGTTCGGTTTCTAAATCTACTGAATCAAAAAAAGTTTTCCCATTTTCTAAAATAGAGTTGTATTGTATAATATTTAATGGACCTTTTAAAAGTTTATTATTTAATATATCAATGTAGTTCATTGACTGCTTTTACAAAATCTATCATCATTTGTTTGTCTTTTTTTCCTTTAGAAATCTCAACACCACTACTTATATCAACTGAATAAAAGTTATACCCCTTTAATTCTTTTACATTTTTACTATTTAATCCACCTGCAACGATAATCTTAGAACAATCTATACCATCAAACCATTCCAAATTAAGTCTTGTACCCATACCACCAAACCCTTCTACAAAAGCATCAATAAGTCGAAATCTATCTTGATTTTGTATTACATCCTCTTTTGATTTTGCTCTTACCACTTTTACATATCGTATATCTAAATTATTATAAATTGACTCATCATCGCTAATAATTTGAGCTAGGTCAATATTTGTTTCTTTTGAGATTTGATTGATAGTTTGTGCAGTTTCATTTACAAAAAGACCAACAGCTTGGACAAAAGGTGGAAGAACATCGATAATCACTCTTGCATCTTGTGGAGTGATATATCTTGGGCTCAGTTTGTAAAATACAAATCCTAAAGCATCAGCCCCTGCATAACAAGCATCCATAGCATCTTGCAAATTCGTGATACCGCAAATTTTAATTTTCATTATCTTTTACTTATATTTGCAAACTTTTTATAGCATTTTCGTAAGAAGCATTTGTAAATACATAATTACCAGCAACTACAACATCAACACCAGCATCTTTAAGTAAGTGGATATTTTTATCTCCTACCCCACCATCGACTTCAATAAGGCAATTTGGATTTCTTTTATTAATAAGCTCTTTGAGTTTTTTTGCTTTTTCTAGTACACTTGGGATAAATTTTTGTCCACCAAATCCAGGATTAACAGACATCAAAAGCACCATATCAAGATCCTCTAAAAGATACTCTATAGCTTCAGGAGGCGTATGTGGATTAAGTACGATTGCAGGAGATATTCCATAATCTCTTATTTTTTGGATAAGTCTATGGGGATGCTTCTCCTCTTCTATGTGAAATGAGATATATTTTGGTTTGAGTGGAGCAAAAAGCTCTACAAAAAAAGTGTTGTTTTGTACCATTAGATGAATATCAAGTGGTTTAGTAGCTATTTTAGCCACGCTACTTACGACAACTGGTCCAATAGTAAGATTTGGGACAAAATGTCCATCCATCACATCAACATGAACCAAATCACATCCACCATCACAGATAGCTTGTATCTCTTCGTTCAATCTTCCAAAATCTGCACTTAAAATCGAGGGTGCTACTAACATATCTCTTCCTTTGTATCGCAAAAATTTGCTTATCATTATTTTTAAGGAAGATATTTTATCTTGTCAAACTTATGTTTATATCATTTACTTTTAGTAGTTACAGATAAAATCAAATACAAACGAGTGAAATTAGTTTAAAGCCTCCAATTTCGCTTCATACATTTTTTCTAATTCATCATATTTATTTTGATTTGTAGCAAGTAGAGCAAATTTCCCCTCGATATTTTTTTCAAAATTAGCTAGATTTTTTGTCAGTTTCACTATCTCATCATTGTTATTTTGAGTAGAAGCAGTTATCAAATCATCTTTTGTTTTTTGAGCCATCCCCTCTAGTCTTTCGATCTCTTTTTCAAGCTTGTCTAAGTCTTTTTTTAGAGGTGTAAGGATTTTACTTTTTTCAGCTATCACTTCACTTCTTTCTCGTTTTGTATCTTTGACTGCATCACTTTTTTTCTTTTTAGGACGATCATCAAACTCTTCATCCTCCCAACCAATTTTTTCTAAAAATTCATCATAAGTTCCATTGAAAAATTCAGCTCCCTCACCACTAAAGACCACTAAACTATCGCAAGTTGCTCTTAAAAGCTCCTCTGAGTGAGTTACTATGATGCTTGAGCCTTCAAAGTTTTGGATAGCTTCAGTTAAAGCTGCAATAGAGTCCATATCAAGGTGGTTCGTAGGCTCATCTAGGAAAAGAAGATTTACTTCTCCAGCGATGATTTTACCAAGCATTACCCTACTTTTTTCTCCCCCTGAAAGGAGTGAAATTTTCTTTTTGGCATTGTCTCCACTAAACATCATCAGCCCACAGATATTTCTAATCGTTGATTCTCCAAGCTTAGAGTTGACACTATAAATCTCATCCATGATAGTATTTTTTGGATTGAGATGACTAATATTTGTTTGTCCAAAATGTCCAAAAACTACAGAACTATTGTATTCAACCTCTCCACTAAGTGGCTTTAATTCCCCTGCTATGACATTAAGAAGTGTTGATTTTCCTTTTCCATTTTTTCCTATAATCCCTACAGTTTTCCCTTTTTCTAAGGCAAATGAAACATTTTTAAAAAGTATATTTTCAGGTGTATATCCAAAACTTACATTTTTTACATCAAGTAATATTTTTGCAGGGGTTGCTTTGTATTTAAAATCAAAACTAAGAGTATTGTCGTATCCTAAATCTTCTAATATATCCATTTTTTCAAGTTGTTTTACTTTTGATTGAGCTAAAGTTGCTGTTGAAGCTCTTGCTTTATTTTTAGCAATAAAAGTTTCAAGCTCTTTGATTTTTTTCTCTTGGGCTATTTTTTGTTTTTCGTGATGCTCTTCATTTGCAGCTATTTGTCCATAAAACTTATCAGTACCACCTTTTATGATAAAAAGATCTCTTCGAATGATTCCCATCGTATTAGTTGTTACATCATCCATAAAATCTCTATCGTGAGTGATAATAATAACTTCCCCCTCAAAAGCTTTTAAAAATCCTTTAAGCCATCTAATCGATAAAATATCAAGGTAGTTTGTTGGCTCATCTAAAAGTAGCATATTTGGTTCTGTCAGAAGCAGTTTTGCAAGATTTATTCTGATCTGATATCCACCAGAAAAAGCTTTTGGCTCTTTTTGCAAATCATCATGACTAAATCCAAGTCCGAAAAGGATTCTCTCAACTTTATAGATACTATATTTGTCATCTTCAGCTAATGCAAGAGCTGTTTCATCTACAAGAGTTTTCTCACTAAATTCAAAATATTGTTTTAATGCCCCGATTTTATACCCTTTTGGGATATTAATGTCTCCACCATCTGATTGCTCTTCACCAAGGATAAGTTTAAAAAGCGTTGATTTTCCACTTCCATTTCTTCCAACTAGTCCTATTTTATCACCATAATTCATTCTAAGATTTATATCACTAAAAAGCTCTTGATGCCCATATCTTTTTGTTACATTTATAAGTTCTACCATTATTTTTTCTCTTCTTTATTAAATTTTATTTTGTGTTTGTCTATTCCTAATACTCTCATTGAGATTATTTTATCTAGTAATGTTCCATTCTCATGATCATATTGTTCTAATTCAATCCCTGGTTGCAGTGATGTTATATATGCACCACCTATTACATGCTTTCCTTTGTTTAAAGTTTTTATACTCCAAAATGTATGAAAAATTGTTATCTCATCATTGTAAGTTCCAATATAGATCATAATGTGACCTTTCATATAAAACAATGTAGCAAATGGGATTGCATATTGTTTGATCAATCTGATCTTTTCCTCTTTGGTTTTATTACTAAGGTCTATAATCTCATCTGATTTTTCATTTGCTTGTTGATTTGAATTTCTCTCTAGAAATATACCAAATGGAGTAAAAAGATCCCGAACAAGCATAGAACAATCCCTATTTTCTCCACTTCCACCCCATCCATAGTGTTGTCCATAGAGTTGATTTGCAATTTGAGCTATATGTTCTTTGGTAGGAAGTTCTGGTAATATTCGTAA
>CALMBI010000233.1 GCA_937860115.1 uncultured Arcobacter sp.
GATAGGCCCTAGCAGTGCAAAATGCCAGAATGGAAACGGCAAATATTGAAGGGATTACACAAGCTGGAATCCCAGGGATGCTCCATCTCACCCCTACACTTGATAGTGAATTTGTAGCTTTGGGGGAGGTTCGAAGTTTGGACAACATAGCAGAAACTCCAAAAGGTGTACCAACTCCAGCACTTATCACACGAGCGATTCATCTTTTAAATCCCTATAAAAATATAGAGTTTTTAGATTTAGGACTTACTATAAAGCCAAAAGTTGACTACTTTAAAATCCACGATTTTGGAATAGTTCCAAGTGGTAGAATCGATGAAGATGCAAAAATTGATGCACATAATGTTTTTGAGCAAGGGGTAGAATTTGGACAAAACTACACCACAAAAGATGAGTATATCATCTTAGGGGAATCTGTTCCAAGTGGTACAACAACAGCAAGTGCAACAGCTGTAGCTTTGGGTTATCCATGCAAAGATAAATTTAGTAGCAGTTTTAAAAATGTCCCAAATAGTATTCGAGAAACTACCATCAATAAAGCACTTGCAAATATTCAAGAGAGTGATGAGCTTTTTGATATTTTGGCTAAAGTAAGTGACAATATGATTATTTTCGTTGCTGGATTTATTTTGGGTCTTAACAATAAAATCCCTCTTATTTTAGCAGGTGGAACTCAAATGGCAAGTGTCCTTTTGGTTGTAAATAAAATCTTAGAGGTTATGGAGGGGCAAATCGATACTTCAAATTTAGCCTTAGCTACTACAAAATGGGTATATGAAGATACAAATAGTGATATTGCTGGACTTCTTACTATGTTAAACTTCCCAATCAACAGTTACTATGCCGATTTTGATTTTGCACTTTCAAATCATCCTGCTTTGAAACTTTATGACGAAGGGGAAGCAAAAGAGGGAGTTGGAGCTGGTGGAACTTTGGTGTATGGCTTTTTAAATGGACTTACGAAAGAGAATATCACTAGAAAAGTGGAAGGGTTTTTGGGATGATGACTAAAAGGAATTCCTATGTATAAAATACTCTATTTTGGTGGGCAAAAATCGGGCAAAAGTGCTCTAGCTGAACAAAAAGCTATAGAGCTTTCAGGTTCAAAAACACCCTACTACATCGCAACGTATGATAATAGTTTTGGGGATAGTGAGATGAAACAAAGGGTAGATAAACACCAAAATCAAAGAGAAGATAAATTTGTCACTATCGAAGAGATAAAAGATGTAACAAAAGTTATCAAAGATGGGGAAACTTATCTTATCGATTGCCTTTCGATGTGGCTTTTAAATAACCTTGATTTAGAGGAAGAGAAACTTTTAGAGCAACTTAAGATTATAGAAAACTCTCAAGCAAATATCGTTTTTGTTTTAAATGATGTAAGCACAGGGGTGATTCCACTTGATAAAAAAAGCAGAAAATATGTCGATTTAAGTGGGATTATTGGACAATTTGTAGCAAGATTTTGCGATGAAGTGTATGAGGTAAAGATGGGGATAGAGATAAAATTAAAATGAATAAAAAACTCAAAAACATCTCAATATTTGGCACATCAAGTGATGCTGGGAAAAGTACTATAACTTTTGTGATAGCGAAAATATTGCAAGATTTAGGCTACAAAGTCACCCCTTTTAAAGCTCAGAATGTAAGCAATAATGCAAAAGTAGCCGATGATGGAAGTGAGATAGCTCAAGCACAACATTTTCAAGCGGAAGTTTTAGGGGTACAAACTTCATATCTTCAAAATCCAATCCTTTTAAAATCTGGTCGTGGGAATAGTGCTAGTTTAATCGTTGAGGGGAAAGTGGTTGAGGATAAAGATGTAAGAAAATATTATGCCGATATTGATTTGCTCAAACCAATTGTAAAGCGATGTTTCTCTAAGCTTGATGAGCAATTTGATTGCATTATAGCTGAGGGTGCAGGAAGTCCTGTGGAACTTAATCTTATGGATAAAGATTTATCAAATATCTTTATAGCAGACACCTTTGATACAAAAATTATCCTTGTAGCTGATATAGAAAAAGGTGGTGTGTTTGGTTCTATTTGGGGTGTTTATAATCTTTTGCCTAAAAAATTGCAACAAAATATTATAGGGGTAATTGTCAATAAATTTAGAGGGGATTTAACCCTTTTTGATGAGGGGATTCGTATCATCGAAGAAGATTTTAAGATACCAGTTTTAGGTGTTTTACCCTATTTACCTTTCAATCTTGGATTTGAAGATAGTCAAAGTCTTAAAAATTTTATCCAAAACAAACCCCATCCAAAAAGAAAAATAGGTATCATAAACTATCCAACGATGAGTAACTACAACGATTTTGAGCCACTTATTTGTGATGATGAGACGATGGTAGAATTTATCACTTCAAATATCTCACTTGATAGTTTTGATTTGATTATTTTACCAGGGTCTAAACTTGTGATACAAGATTTGCAGTGGCTAAAAAAAATTGGACTCTTTGAAACTATCCAAAAAAGAAAAGAGAATAATGGGGAAATTTTAGGAATTTGCGGTGGATTTGAGATGATGTTTGAAAATATTATCGATGAAAAGATGGTAGAAAATCAAACTCTTACAAGGGAGCTTGGACTTGGTTTTATCGATGATAATATTGTTTTTCAAAAAGAAAAAATCGTAAAAAGTGGAACTTATACAATTTTTGGAAAAACACTCAAAGGATTTGAAATCCACAATGGAATCAGTGAAAAACATCCACTTTTTTACGAAAATAAAAATATCAAAGGGACATTTGTCCATGGGATTTTTGATGATGAGAAGTTTGAAATCTATAAAAAAGAGACAATTTCAAATTTTGTAGATACAATGAAACAAAAGCTTGATATTGAGACAATTTTAAAAGGATTAGTTTGAAAGAGATATATTTGGGGCTTAAATTTAGTTTGAGTTATTTTTCAATTTTGCCTATTAGTTTCAAAGAAAATGATGATTTAGGGGCTTCAAAAGTTCTCTCATCGATGCTCTTCTTTTTCTCATTTATTGGGCTACTCATAGCTTCGATAACGGTTCTTTTATATACTTTTTTCTTCTCATCTCTTGGGATTGTTGGTGCTGTTATTTCTAGTGTGATCTATATGATGTTGTACGGATTTATTCACACAGAAGCTATTTTGGATGTTGTTGATGCGTTGTATGCAAGTCATAGTGGGAAAAATCCATACGAAGTGATAAAAGAACCACATATCGGGGCTATGGGGATGCTTTGGGGAGCTGGATTTGTTATCATCAAAGTTGCACTCCTAGCAAGTTTATTGGAAAAAGAACTTTTTTTCCCTTTTATGGTTGTAGCAATGATGAGTCGATGGAATATTGTTTTCCTTATCAAACAGCTCCAATTTAAATCAACTTTTGTGGAAACATTACAAAAAGCTCTCTCTTTAAAAACACTCCTTTTGAGCTTGATTTTGGTTTGTTCTATTGGGTATATTTTGATTGGTGTGGAGATAATTATTTTTGTTTTCGTAGCACTTTTGAGTTCATTTTTGATAGCAAAATTTATTGGGAAAAAACTTACTTTTTTCAATGGCGATGTACTAGGTGCGACACTTGAATCTACTGAGATTTTACTTTTTCTTTTGAGTTTGAAAATAATTTCATTTTAAAAGAGGGAGATTTTTTTAGATATTAGATAGAAAATAAAGTGATAAAAAGCTACTATAATTAATCTCAAATCAAAGGTAGAAAATGTTCAAATCAATCTTATTATCGCTTGCGTTATTTTCTTTTT
>CALMBI010000234.1 GCA_937860115.1 uncultured Arcobacter sp.
TTCTACTTGGATAAAGATTGTCATAAAGTGCTTTCCCTTCTCTTAAAAATTCTGGAGAGAAGATGATGTTTGGAGTGTTGAATTTTTCTCTAAGTGATTTTGTATAACCTACTGGGATAGTTGATTTGATTACCATAGTTGTATTTGGATTTATAGCTAATACATCTGCTACTACAAACTCTATACTTCTAGTATTGAAGTAGTTTGTCTCTGGATCATAGTCAGTTGGAGTTGCTATGATGACATAATCAGCATCTTTATAAGCTTCTTCTTTATCTAGTGTTGCAGTGAAATTCAAATCATCTTTTAATAGATACTCCTCTATCTCTGCATCTTCTATAGGTGACTTTTTATTTTTTAGCATCTCTACTTTTTCTGGAATAATATCAAGTGCTACTACTTTATTGTGTTGAGCTAAAAGTAGTCCATTTGAAAGTCCTACATATCCTGTTCCTGCTATTGCTATCTTCATTTGTTCTCCAATTTTTTCATATTACTATCTGATATTAGAATACTCATCTGTTTTATCGCTAGTTCATTAAGTTTTTTAATTCTTTGCTCTTGAGGGATGTTTTCATTTATAAAATGAGCATTAAGTGATTCTAAATTTGCTAAACATACTAGCTGATAAACATCTGCATAGTCCCGAATATTACCTTTTAAGTTAGGGTTTGCTTCACTCCACTGTTTGGCAGTCATTCCAAACAAAGCAACATTAAGTATATCTGCTTCACTTGCATAGACATAACTTATTTGGGCTTGTACTAATTGTTTTGGGATAAGATTTTCTTTAATAGCATCTGTATGAATTCTATAATTTATCTTTGTGAGATTTCTTTTTATATCCCAGCCAAGTTGTTTTTGCTCTTCCTCTTTAAGTCTTTGAAACTCTTTAATAAGGTAGATTTTAAATTCTACAGATATCCATGCTGCAAATTCAAATGCTATATCTTTATGAGCATAAGTGCCACCATAACGACCAGATTTTGCAACTAACCCAATAGCATTTGTAGTTTCTACCCACTTTTGAGTACTTAAAGTAAAACTATTTAATCCTGCTTCTTTTCTAAACCCATCGAATTCGACGGGTTTAAAATTATCATTATGAATTTTTTCCCAAATACCTAAAAACTCAATTGTATTTCTATTTCTAAGCCAATTTCGTATAATTTCATTTGCATCTTGCGGATTTTTATATTTTGCAATATCAGTCAAAGATATATATTCATCTTGAACTACTGAAATTTCTGTATCTAAAACTTGTATTTTAGCCATTGTTGTATCCGTTTGGATTATTTGACTGCCATCTCCAGCTATCAATACACATCTGCTCTAGGTCTCTTGAAGCTTCCCATCCAAGTATCTCTTTTGCAAAACTAGGATTTGCATAACATTTTGCAATATCTCCTGCTCTTCTATCTACTAATCTGTATGGCACTTCTTTACCACTAGCTTTTTCAAAAGCTTTTACAACATCAAGAACTGAATATCCTGTACCTGTTCCTAGATTTGTAATCAGTGGTTTACTCATAGCCTCTTGTGCATTAAGATAGTCTATCGCTTTTACATGAGCAACAGAGAGATCAACTACATGAATGTAGTCTCTTACACCTGTCCCATCGTGTGTATCATAGTCACTTCCAAATACACTTAAATACTCTCTTTTCCCAACTGCTGTTTGAGCGATAAATGGCATAAGGTTATTTGGTATCCCATTTGGATCTTCCCCTATGGTTCCACCTTCATGTGCGCCTACAGGATTGAAGTATCTTAAAATTACTATTTTAAAACTATTATCTGAGATATATAAATCTTCTAAAATTCTCTCTATCATATATTTTGAGGTGCCATAGGGATTTGTAGTGCCACCAACTGGGAAACTTTCAATTATTGGAGTAGTAGCTGGGTCACCATACACTGTAGCAGAACTTGAGAATACTATCTTTTTACAGTTAAATTCTTTCATCACTTCAAGAAGTCTTAGTGTTCCTACTACATTGTTATCGTAGTATTCAAGTGGTTTTTCAATCGACTCACCAACTGCTTTAAGCCCTGCAAAATGGATAACCGAGTCAATAGAGTGATTTATGAATGTCTCTTTTAGTTTATCTTTATCTCTTATATCACCATTTATAAATGTGATAGATTTACCTATTATTTTTTCTACTCTTTTTATAGATTCTTGCGAAGAGTTTGAAAGGTTGTCATATACTATAAAGTCATGATTTTCTTTAGCAAGTTCTACTAAAGTATGACTTCCTATATATCCTGCTCCACCTGTAATAAGAATAGCCATTATTTAGCCACACATTCTTTCGCATAATCATACTGTTTTTTATAGAGTTCCATCTCAGCTTGAAGTTTATCGTATTCAGCTTTTTTTCTATCGATAAATCTTTGAGTGATATCAACTTTTTCTTTGATACCTTTTTCAGTAAGTAGATATTTGTATTGAAGTTTTTTATCAGAATTGATAAATCTTTCTGCTTTTATAAGTCCTTTTTCAATAAGACCTCTAAGTATATAATTTACTTTACCAACACTATAACCAACTTCTTCAGCTAGTGTCTTATGAGAAATTACTTTACCAGTATTTTTAAGGATTTCTAACTCAATCTCTTCTTGATTCAACTCTTCACCTTTTTATAGGATTTATTCATGAGATGAATTGTATAGTATTCATGCCTTGAAGATGGTTAAATAATTTTAACTTTAGAACAAATATAATAGCTTTTATTACAAATTGTTATTATAATTCTGGTAATTCTATTTGTTTAGATTTTAACTGTAGGATGATTGAAGCCCCTTTTCTCAGGATATCTTTTTGTGCACACTTAAATTTTTCATACAATATATCATCAACATCTGATATAGAATCAATTACAAACAAGTAATTTTTGTAACCATTCAGCACCCAATAATTTCAGCTAGATAAACCTTACCTCTAATAGCATTTCGTAACTCTTCAAATACGGATCTATTATTTTTCTTCACTGTTGATATAAATCCACGAATTCTATGAAACATCTTTGTGTCTGATCTTGCAAATGAATTCGATTTAGACGAATTTGAGAGAGCTTTAGATGAAGCTATCAAATTTAGAAAAAAAGGGCATGTACACGAAAACTGGATGGGTGTATAATTGTGAGTTTGATTATTTTTTGAAAATTCTCTTACATGATCACTTCTAGATTTTTGTAATAATTGGATTAAAAGCTTTGCTTGAGAGGAGTATTTTATCTCCAATCTTTAAAGTTTCAATCTCATATTTCATAGCAGTCACTTTAACGATTTCATTGTGAGCTAAAACTTCTACGATATATAAAATATCACTTTTTTTAATACTCAGCACTTCCCCAACTATTTTAAACTTCCCACTGATATTTTGATTTGCAAATACCTCACTTGGTGTGCCATCATCTGTGATTTGCCCTAAAGATATTTTAAATACACGATTAGAGAGTCTAAAAACTTCACTTATATCGTGACTCACTAAAATAGAAGTGATATGAAATCTTTGATGTACTTTATAAAGCTCATCTTGAAGTTTGAGTCTCATTGCACTATCAAGGGCTGAGAGTGGTTCATCAAGAAGGAGCATTTTTGGGCTACTCATAAGTGACCTTGCGACTGCAACTCTTTGTTTTTGTCCACCACTTAAGTGTTCTGGCTTCATGTTGGCAAGATTTTCTATCTCCATAATCTCTAAAATTTCATCTACTTTGTGTTTCTCATTTTTGTTTTTGAGGGCAAATTCTAAGTTTTCTCGCACACTCATATTTGGGAATAGTGCATAATCTTGAAAGACAAATCCCACATTTCGTTTTTGAGGGGGGAGATTGATTTTTTTCTCACTATCAAACCAAACTTCATCATCAACTATAATTTTTCCACTTTGTGGAGTTTCAAGCCCTGCTAATATTCTAAGAAGTGTGGTTTTTCCACTTCCACTTTTTCCAAAAAGTGTGAGAAAATCTCCGTTTACTATCTCTTTATTGACTACTAAATCGATCGTACCATCTGCTGTATGGAGGGGTTTTGTTATATTTATTTGTATCATTATCGAAACTCACTTTTTACCATAGATTTATTGACCGCATACACAAAAAGTAAAATACAAAAGGAGATAACAAATAAAGTAAAAGCATACTGATTTGCTAAAGTATAATTAAGAGCTTCCACTTCATCATAGATGGCGATACTTGCTACTTTTGTCTCCCCTGCAATATTTCCTCCTATCATCAAAACCACCCCAAACTCCCCAACAGTGTGAGCAAAAGTAATCACCATTCCTGTAAGAAGTGAAGGTTTGATATTTGGAAGTAATACTCGAAAAATGGTTTGAAATTTGCTTTTTCCTAAAGTGTAAGAAGCCTCTTGAAGCGATTTGCTTAAAGCACTAAAACCACTTTGGATAGGATGCACCATAAATGGTAAACTAAAAATAATTGAAGCGATGATAAGTCCTTCAAAACTAAAAACAAGTCGTATATCAAAAGTGCTTTCTAGCCACATTCCAAAACTATTTTTTGGACTAAATGCTAGGAGTAGATAAAACCCCAAAACAGAAGGTGGCAAAACTAAAGGCATAGACACAAATGCTTCTATAATTGGTTTGAGTTTTGATTTTGTTTGTGAAAGGTAATACCCAAGTGGAATCCCAATTATAAGTAGTATTAAAGTTGTAATCCCAGCTAACTCAAAAGTGAGCCTCATTGTTTCTATAAAAGATTGATCCATATTTACACCTTTGCGATACTTACTTCATTTGACTTGACAAACCATCGAAATGTATCACCTACATTACATTTTAAATCATATAATGCACCTCTAGTTACAATAGAAACTATTTGTACCCCGTCAAAATCAAAATGAACTTCAGCCAAAATCTCTCCCATATTGATATAAGTGATAGGGGAAACAAAAGAGTTTCTAGCACTCACAACCGATTCTTTTGAAGCTATCATCACTTCAGTTTCTTTAAAGAGAAGGTTCACTTTCTCCTCTTTTTTGCAATCCTCTTCTTCACCCAAAATAAGTGAACTAAATATTTTATCACCACTTTGTACATAGATTTGGGTGATCCCCTCTACTGATTTGATATCTTTGATAATCCCTTGAACTTGATTCATTTTGTTTCAAATCCATATTTTTTAAATAGTTCTTTAGCACTTTTTGAAGTTATAAAAGAAGCAAATTTAGTTGCAAGTGGTTTCCCTTTTGCATATTTTGTAAGGACAAATGATTGTTCCATTGGAGCATATTTTGATTTATCTATCACTAAGTATTCCCCTTTTGGTTGCCCAACTTTAAGGAGTGAATATGCTACAAGTCCAATATCTGCAGCTCCTGAATCCACAAACTGAACACTTTGAGCAATATTGTCACCCATTACAATTTTTGAAGCTGTTGCATTTGTAAGTCCATAACTAGCTAAAATCTCAGTAGCTGCTACACCATAAGGAGCAACTTTTGGATTTGCTATAGAGATATGTTTTACTTTTTTACTTTTAAGGGCATTTATTCCTTGTTTTATAAGATTTTTATCATTACTATAAAGTGCCACTACACCCATCGCATAAATTTCTGGTGTACTAATTACTAATCCATCAGCTACGATTTTTGCAGGATATTTGCTATCAGCTGCCATAAAAATATCATAAGGAAATCCATTTGACAATTGTGCATAAGCTTTTCCTGTAGCACTAAAAGTCAATACAATCTCATCATTTGGATTTGATTTTTTAAACTCATTTGCTACATCAGTCATTGCAAGTTTTGCACTAGAAGCCACAAAAACTTTTATACTATCCCCAAAAGATACTACACTCAAACTGCAAATTATAAACAATCCACTAAGAAACTTTTTCATCTTCAACCCTTATTTTCCTATCATTACATCACTTGATTTGATAATCGCCGTTACCCTATCACCAACTTTTACATCCAGATTCCCAACGGCATTTTTGGTGATAACAGAAGCTACTAAATCACCACCAATATTCACAATCACTTCACTATTCACCTCTCCAAAATGGATGGTTTCTATCACACCATTTAATTTATTTCTCGCACTAATATTTAAACTCATATCTGTTGTAAGTAAAACAGAGCTAGATTTAAAGATAACTATCACTTCATCACCAATTTTTAAATCAAGATTTTCAACTGCACCATTTGTAATGACACTTACAATTGTGTACCCACTTTTGAGTTTGATATATACAGAAGCATTAATCTTTCCATTTTCTATCAATTCAACAACTCCTACCAGTTGATTTCTTGCACTTATTTGCATATTAAACCTCCTAAATAACTTTAAACTACCACTATCAAAATCTGTGATATGCGATAAAGTTTCTAAAAACTTTTGATGTTCTTTTTGTATCACTTCATAAGTTTTAATTAAATTCTCACCATAAGGGGTAAGTTTTGTTCCACCTCCACCTTTTCCACCTGTTTCTTTCTCCACAACAAAGTTAGGACACAGATTATTCATTCTGTCTATCATATCCCAAGCACCTTTATAGCTTAATGGAACCAATGCCGCTGCTTTATTTAAACTGCCTATATCTTTTATCGCTTTGAGTAAAGCGATTCTTTTTTCTAAAAGCACAGAACTTTCTCCATCAAACAAACTAAGTGGTGATATAAATTGCATTTTTCATCCTTATAAATCTCACTATATAATGCTTGCAAGAAATGTACCATTGTATACCTTGATATATAATGAAATATATTTTATTTTTTATGATTTTTGAAACTTATTACTCTGATAAACTAACCATTTATTTTATAGACTTTTTTTCTCTCTTTTGAAGATGGAATATCAAGAAGTTTTCGATACTTTGTGATTGTTCTTCGTACCATCTCCATGTTGTATCTTTTTTTAACAAGTTCAATAATATCATCATCAGTTAGTGGATTTTCGTGATCCTCATTTTCAATCAAACTAATCATAAAGTTTTTGATCTCTGAAGATGAGAGATTTTTTGAAACAGCATTTGTAAAAAATGATTTGAGAGAAAAAATACCTCTTTCACATTGGATATATTTATTTGATACTGCTCTACTAATAGTAGATTCTTCAAATCCAAGCTCATCTGCTATTTGAGCCATAGTGAGAGGTTTGAGCTCACTTCCAACAAAAAATCCTATCTGTTTTTCAACTATTATCAAGATGAGTTTATAAAGTGTAGCTTTTCGAAGATCCAAAAGATTGACTAAATCTCTTGCTTCTTTAAGTTT